>JAYUAV010000361.1:0-5229 GCA_043741175.1 Verrucomicrobiota bacterium | reverse complement strand
GTCCCGGGATGATTCGGATCAATCTGCTTCAGGTCTGCAATGGAGGCTGATCGCCCGGCCGGGTTGGCTGTTCCGTCAACGGCGGACGGAACGAGGGTTGCAGCCACGCCGGGCTCGGCCGCTGACGCCGTCTTAACCGGTAAAAACAAGCCCAGACCAAGGGTTGCTACGATGGCGATGGTGGTGATAATGAATTTCATTCTAAATCCGCCAAAAAAAGAATGGGACGACGAAGTTGAAACCACGGATGCACAGGGTTGAACACGGATGCCGGAAAAGACATGACGCGAATTTTGCGAATTATCGCGGATGGCCAGGAATTCGTGGTCATGAGTGAAATTAGCGTAGAAAGGTTTCTGTCCATCCGTGGTTGAACTGCTTTTTCAAGGTTCACACGTTGTTCGTCCGGCAATTCAAGTTCCCGCTGTGTTGGACGCCTACCCGAATAGTTTATTGAGCGGGTTTCCGCCACCACTATCTTTGGCCGTGGCCGCCTTCAACTGTCCGGGCGAAACATTTTCTCCAATGGCTGGGACTAATACCTATTCCTTCTCGGCCGTGGATGCCGTTGTTCGCGGATCATTCGAGAGGAGGAGGAAAAACATGCTGACCGGTCGGCATCGTCGTGCTATGAAAATGTCATGAGTTATCGAATCTGGGATCTGATTCACGCAACTATCATTCGCAGCGAGAACCACGCTTACCGAATCGAATGTTCGAAATGCAATGCGATCCCAGGTGATGACTTTTCGGAGTATAGGCTGCGGGTTGAAACTTATGGGCTTGAAGCTCCTGGCGTGTGGACTCGCATTGATGAGTTTGAGCCGGATCACCAAGATGTCGATAAAGCGATGAACGACGCGATCCGCGCGATCACCGAAAAACCCAAGGGGACAAATCCGTGAGGGGTTGCCCGAATAGAATGACATTTCCTCGTGCGGAATAGCTGTCGGTTTTGTGGCATTGCAATTCAGACCAGGAGCTCTTGATGTTTTCGGCCGATATTAAATCACAGGCAATGATCGCATGCGGTCGGCGATGTTGCCTGTGTCATAAATTCTGCGGAGTTGGAATGGAGTGTCACCATATTATCGAAGTGACTCATGGTGGATCGGATGCGTTCGAGAACTGCATTCCTTTGTGCTTCGATTGTCACGCTGAAGTCGGGCATTACAACAATAGCCATCCGAAAGGTGTCAAGTTTTCGGCTGAGGAGCTCACAGCACATAGGGACACTTGGTATTCGAATGTTAGTCGAGGAGCCACACAGATGGCTTCCGAGTATATCGAGATGGATCGGTCTCTTGTGCGCAAATTGATCGGATTGTTAGGTGGTTACGAAAGTATGCGGCACTTTCGATCACACGATTACGGCAACTTGTATTCAGATGAAGTCGAAAAGCGGCTGAGCGACTTTTTCCACGAGTCGGAAAAGCCAGGTTGTGAATTCTTCGATCTATTGGTCGAGGGTGCGTTTGCTGAGCTTATGAACTCGGTAGTCCAATACAGGTTTGCTAGCGTCAACCGGGTATGGTGCGAGGTTAGCGGATTGGCAGGAGTACCCCAAGAGTGGTGCAATAGAGCTGAGGGATCGGAGAAACGATTCTGTGAAGCGGTCGAAGTGATGAATGGGAAAGCGGGTGCGATATGGGATTCATACTCTCTTTTTGTCCGGGAAGTGAGACGGCGGCTCAGAATTGAGGTTGAGGAGTAGAAATTCGAAAAGGGTTCAGTCTTGGCCATTGGCGAGAATTTGTCGCCCGGCGGCGGCTTCACGAGATATTCTGGCACGGAAAGCCGTTCGCAAACCGGAGCCAAGGTGTCGTCATCTAGCCGAATCGTTCAACGCGATGTTGGTCAACTTCACCATGGAATCACCAGTGTTGATTTTCCCGGCTTCCGCCCCCTGAACCGTCCTGGGTGGATACGCTCGCGGTGCGAGCGCATGGCCTCGCAGCGCGAGGCCATCCACCTTGAATGGTGTTCGGTTCTGGGGTTCAAAGCGCGAATCCTTCGGGAAAGGCCCGGAATCAGTGATCACCGATGCGGAGGACTGGAAAGCGTCTCTGATCGAGTGAAATCTGTTGTAGGCATCGGCGGGTTTGCCGTGATCGTTCTGCGACGAGGCCGCCACGAGGCAAGCAGAACGTCGTTCTAAAATTGCCTGATAAGAAAACTTATCAGGCAATGGACGGGATCGAAATCAGCAAGCCGGGCATTGATGGTGGCGGATCAGGCGACGGCGAGCACACGGATGCCCGGCGCGTGGCTGCTTCTTTTCTTCGCCCGTCGGATGACAATTTCGATGTCCTGATCGAGCGCGTTGAGAAACCGGAACAGGCGGTCGGAGGAGAACCCTTCGAGCCGTCCATGGAGCAGCGCGGAGACTCTGGGCTGGTCGGTGTCGAGCAGGTCTGCCGCCTCCTTTTGGGTCAGTTTGCGTTTCTGAAGGATATCGCAAATCCGGTAGGCGATTTGGGCCTTGGCGTTGAGTTCCTCCGCGTTCGGCAGTTTCAGATCCTGGAAAATGTTCTTTCCGCCCTGGCGGACGGCTTCGTGAGTTTTCATGACGTTTCCTTTTTCTGTTTTTCGATCCATTCCCGGTAATGTTCTTCCGCTCGTTTCAGTCGTTCCTTCACAAGATCGATTTCCTGTTTCGGGGTCTTGCTGCCGGTCTTGGATTTCTTCTGGAAAGTGTGCAGCACATAGACCGCCCCGGCGAACTTGACGGTGTAAACACAGCGAAACGTGTCGCTCTGCCAGTCCTCGACGACTTCCAGCACTCCGGCCCCACCGAAGCCCTTGAGCGGCTTGGCATCGACAAACTTGCCGCCCTGCTGGGCCAGGCCCAGCGCAAAGCCGAAGGTCTGGCGGACCGCCGGCGGACAGGCCACCAGGTCGTCGTAAGAGCGGCCAATCCAGAAGAGCGGCTTTTCGTGTTTCGTCTCATCCACCATCAATATACCAGTTCTAGTATAAATCGGCAACCGTTGTCGAGAGTGAAGAAATTTGGGGCCGAAATTCCTCGCGCGCAACTCCCGGAAGCGGACAAGCGTCAAACGAAAAGGTGTCAAAAAGGTGTCCCGAATGGCCCTTAGATAAGGCTCAGCAAAACAAGCTGTTTTTCAACGGGGTTTTCTGACTCGCGCTCCGTTTCTGCGGGGTAGCTGCCAACTGGCTGCAAAACCAAGTGTTTTCGCCGGTCGAGAGTGCGGCACACCGCAGAACACGGTGGAACGGGAGAATTCTTGACTGCTTTGCAAGTCGCTTTAGTTCAAAGATATACGCCTTATCTAAGGGCCATTCGGGACTGACCCCTTCATAGCTTGCGGCGGCTGACACGATGGCGCCACGACGCCCAAGTGACCACACCAATGGACTATGGCGACTGCAATAAATAAAACTTACGCGGCGAATTCGTAGCTTTGGTGTCGGTGAATTGGTATGAACCCGAACCGGCTGGCGACTCAATCGCCACTCCCAGGTTCGCCCACAAGTTCAACGGCGTGTCCACGTTGGTGCTGGCAAACACATGGAACGATGCGGACGGCGCGTTGGTGAACGCGAGTTGAAATGAGAGGCCGACTTTACCCGCACCGCCGATCGCTGGGGCCGCCAGTTGGGTCACGGGAATCGCGTTACCGAGCAGCGTTATGTTCGCCTGTCGCGGAGCGCCCGGGTTCGAGGCAACGGCAAAGCTCACTACACCGTTGGTCACGCCCGTGATGGTCAGCCACGATTGATCGCTCGTTGGCGCAAAAACTGTTTTCAAATTGGCATTCGTCGGCGCGACCGGCGAAAGGACGCCTGTTCCAGCGCCGGCCGACAGCAGTTTCGCTGTGACGTCAACGAACACTCTCGGCAACGCTTTGATGGCGTTTGCGGTGATATCGCTCATAAACAAATTCCCCGCAGCATCAGAGTCGATACGGTCAGGCGACAACAATCCACTGAGCGTCATCGGTGACACGGAATTGTCGGCCACATGCCATTTGGCAGCCGCCGATGGGACTGAATATGAAGAATAGATGTCGCCTGCGCCATCCAAAGCGATCGTGTCGGCATTGAATATTGCACTGTTAGAGGACACAAGGTTGTTGACCGCTGTCCATATGACCGTCGGGCCGCTGCGCGCCACGTAAACGTTGCCGACGGCGTCGATTGTGATGTCATGATAACCGCCGGTGGTGTGTAAATCGATAAACTCGATCGCATTGTAACCGACCGTGCATTTGCCTATTGATGCGAGGCCGAACATCATATAGAGGTTCCCAGCGCCGTCCGCTCGCAAACGCAGCGCGTTATCAGCGCCTACCGAAACGAAAATAGACGCGCTGCTATCGCCCGGCCTCCATCTCCAGATCAAATGATTGACGTCAGCAAAATAAACGTTCCCGCCGCCATCGACCGCCAGCCTAGTGGCGCTGAATCCCAGACTCGGAAGCAAAGTGGAAACGGAATTGTCCGTCGGACTCCACTTCTTCAAAGTTGCCGTGTTGTTCTCCACGAAATAAACGTTGCCGGTTCGGTCGATCGCCGGCCCGGCGATGTTTGTGGCAGCAACAATCGGCGTCCACGTTGCGGCGGGCACGTAGTTCACGCCGGCTTGCGTCACTGTCACGGTAATGCCGGCGATGGTCAGCGTGCCGATGCGGGTGGCGCCGGTGTTGGCGTCGAAGGTGAAAACAACATTCGTGCTGCCCGTTCCGTTTTGAAATCCTGCGCCGATGTGCAGCCACGGTGTCGCGGTGGTCGCGGTCCACGCCGTCGTCGGCAACATCGCGGCGAGCGTGACGCTGTCGCTCCCGGCTGCGGGGCCTTCCACGCGATTCGTCAGGCCCAAGGTATTCGTCGCAGCAGCCTGAACGATAACATTGGTTCGGCCGAGCAATTGGAACTGCGACGATCGCGCCGTGCCCGCGTTGGTGCCAAAGCTAAATCCAATCACTCCATTCGCGCTGCCGGTGAACGTTAACCACGGCTGTTGGTTCGTTGGGGCAAACGGCCCGCCGACATCCACTCCGGCAGGCAACACCGTCGGCAGCACGCCGTTGCTTGTCGTCGCGGGCACGTATTGATCTGTCGTGCTGACGAACGCCCTCGGCAAAGCCAGGATCGCGCCGAGACCGCTATCGGTAATATACAAACAGCCGAGCCTATCGACGCCCACTCCCCGCGGAAAGGCCGAGCCAGTCGTTGTGAAAGTGCCATCAATCGCGTTCCATCTCA
>JAYUAV010000360.1:0-2826 GCA_043741175.1 Verrucomicrobiota bacterium | reverse complement strand
GCGGGCTGCATCGCCTCAAAGACATCACCTCTACCTGGCGACTCTTCCAATGAAAAATCTGTGGGTAATGCAAAGGGCAAGTCGCCGCACTCCAAAGCTGTCTTGCCCGATTCAGAACGAAATGAACTTGAGCACTTGCACTTCCTTTTTGAACACGATCTGAAACGTGTTCTCGTGGATGCTCACGTCGAGTACGCCGCGTTGCTGGAAGTGATCCCACATCACTCGACCATTCTTCGGGTCAATGCGCCGGATGCGGACGTAGGGTAGCGTCTGCGCGCCGATGGCGACAAGATCGGGGTTTAGTTCTTCATCTTCGTCCGTTGGACCCATGTAGCTGACCGTGTAGATGAACTTGCCTTTGAGATACGCGATGACGCCGTCCATAGAGTTGATCCAGATTTGTTTTCCGATCTGCGCATCAAGTTTCAGCACGACATCTCCAGTGCGATTGGAAACGTCAATTTGTTTGGAGAACTTGATCGCCTCCGGGCTGGCGGTGGTGGTGTTGACGTAGATCGAACCTGCGTTGTCGAAGAACATGCTCTTGATACCGACGGACGGCAGACGCCAGCGCGCATTGCCAGTGGCGATTTCAAACGCGCTCAACACACCCTTATCGAAAACAAATAACGTGTCGCCGCGTTCAACGACGGGGCCGAGTCCGGTGTGTTCATCGCCCTCGTCATCCGCCGCGAATCCGTATCTGCCCGCGATGGGATAATTCAGCGTGCTATCCCACTTCTTCTTGTTCGTTTTGTCCAGCACGATGAGGGATTTGCCAGCAGTGATGACGGTGACGGAAGGTTGCGGATAGATGGAGGGTTCACCCACAACTTCACCCTCCCAATCGGGAGACGTGTTGCCAGCGGAATGAATGCTCACGAGATAACGGCTGTGATCTTCGCGCTCGATGCCGCCACCGGCGTTGCGTTGCATCTCGTTGAGCAATTCGTTGGCGATGTCCGCCGTGGCGGTGACAGAAACATTTCCGTCCAGTGCAGATTTCTTTGGTGCAGCTTTCATCGCATTGCGCTCGATGATTTTTTCTTCAAGCATCCGAACGGTGAACCGGATGAAGCCTGAGCGCGTGGCGACGATCTCCGAGCGTCCGCGATATTTGTAGGCGTCTTTCGGATCAATGCCGGGTGGAAGCTTCACGCCGTCCATTTCGTCCATCATGTTGAGTGCGCGCTGCTGATTCAACGCCACGGAAAGGGTGGCGGGCGCGGCGATCCGCGCAGCGGCGGGAGCGTTGGCGAGTGCGTCGGCGAGTTTCTGTGGATCCAATTGCTTACGTCCGCCTGAATCAATCACTGGCTTTGCGCCGGGTTTGGCGGCGATGGCTTTGGCGTTCTTGTTCGTGGATGGGGGCGCATTGGTTGAGGCGATCACAGGCGGACGTTGGCCGATGGTGTTGGTTTTCACCTGACCGCTGACGAGGTTGAACCGCGTGATATTGATCAACCCGTCATACGTTTGATCGCGCGTTTCCATTTCGTCGCCGACGCGTTTTGCGCGATCAAAGCCTCCGCTGAATCCAATCTCCTGTTTCGACAGACCGGAATCCCAATCGTAGCGGACAACTTTACTGCCGTTTGCGACCCATATGTTTTTGTCGAGCACGAGCAGTTCGAGATTTCTTTCTGCGGAGCGGATGCTGTCCTTGGTGTATTTCTCAACGGACGGAACGCGGATAGTGTATTCGCTCTTGGCCGCTTCCTCCTGTATTCGTTTCACGGTGATGGCGGCTTGATCGCCGATTTGTTTTTTGTCCACGATGTGATTTAACCAGACCTCCTTCTTCGACTTGAGATCGTAGCGCGCGAGTTTGTCGCCGTGGATGAAGACGATCTGGTTGTCGGGACAGAATGCGCTTTTGCCGGACGCTGCGGGTTCGTCCTCGAAACGGATGGCGAAGGCGGGTTTCGGTCTCGAACCAAACCAAGCGTACCAAATCCAAACGCCGATGACCGTGATGATCAACAGTGCGGCAAGTTTGGCGATGAACGCGACTTTGCTCCATTCAGTGCGTTGCGCGACATCGCGCTGTCCGGCGTAGGTTGGGATTTTAATGTGATTGGCTTCAGCTTTCTCGCGGCAATGCACGGAGCAGACGTAGCCGAGGAGTTGCATGCACAGCGGGCAAATCGGCTTCTCGCACACGCGACATTTCTCCGTGACGCGTTGCCTGGGATGCTTGCTGCAAAATCGTGTGTCCACAATGTCCGGCGTGGCTGCGTCTGTGATGGGAGCGTGCACTTGATGAAGTCTTACGGGTGCAGCGGTGACGGGTGGCGGCGCGACGGGTGATGGAATCGGAACGGGCGCGGGCGCAACCGGTGATGGTGGCGCGACCGGAGCGGGACGCGGCGCGCTGGGGATTGAAACCGTGGGCGCACTTGGTGTCGTGGGGATGCTGATCCGCATCGGGGCGGACGGTGTTGGCGGAGCAGGGGATGGCGTTGGTGCTACGACTGGTTTGACTGACGGTGGCGGTGGCGCGATTTCTTTTGCGGGAGCGAGGCCGGTGTGTTGCGGCGCGGCGATGTTCCCAAATTCCTGGCGAACGAGTTCGTTGAAGTGAGCGGAGAGATCAACGCCGCAGCCTGGACACGCGAAGTTGACGGGATGTCGCAACATCTCCGGCGTCGCGTCCATGGCGTACTTCGCTCCGCAATCGCAAATGACTTTCATAAGAGTTCAGGGTTTTGGGTTGAGCAAAATGATGTTCGTTGTCAGTGGCAACGGGATGGTGAGTACTGGCGTTGAGGAATTCATCGTGCCGTCACAAAACAGAAATGAGCCGCCGTATTTGTGATGATT
>JAYUAV010000359.1:0-3657 GCA_043741175.1 Verrucomicrobiota bacterium | reverse complement strand
CTCAGCTTGGCAGTCGCGGAAGTGGAAGAAAGAAAATTGTCGAATCAAATCCACTATACCGTGCAGGTCTTTGGCGTGAAGCACCATCACCAGCTCAATCAGGACGACCATTCCGGCTGCGATGTGCATGGCGCGGCGTTTCTTTCTGCGGATGCCGCCGCTGTCGTCAAGGTGGGCCAGCCCGTGCAACTTTTCAAAAACACCAACAGCCCGCTGGACGGGGTGGTTGTCGCGGTGCAAAAAGCACTGGCGTTGGGGGAATCCGAAGTTGTCATCGGCGTGTCGAACGCGACGGAGGTGCTCAAGTCTGGCGAGTTTATTCCCGCCCGCATCAACCTGCCGCGCGCCGAGGCCGTGACCGCGATTCCTCAATCGGCGCTCTTGCGCACTTCCGAAGGCACGTTCGTTTATGCGGTCAATGGCGACGCTTATTTCCGCACCGCCGTCAAAGTCGGCACGCAAGCGGACGGCCTGGTTGAAATCACCGACGGCCTGCTGGCGGGCGATCAAGTCGTGACGAAGCCGGTCGAAACCCTGTGGCTCATTGAACTCCGCGCCACCAAGGGCGGCGGACACAGCCATTAAACTCACATGAAAACTCTCATCACGCCGCTATTGCTCGGAACACTTACATTTAGCCTGTTGTGCTTCTCGGCTGGCGAAGCCCACGCGAGGTTGCCGAAGCCCATTCAAATCCACGCGACCGTCGTATTCGTGGACCATGAAACACAAAGCATCGTGGTTAAACCTGGCAAGGGTCTAAAGCCGTTCGTCCTCGAATGGAACAAGGACACCGTATTTACCGGGAACGGCGAAACTGTGACGTCCGGCGCACTTAACCAGGGCGCTTCCACCTTGCTTCATTACAAGAGAGTGTCGTTCCGCCACCCGATCCTTAAGAAGGTCATTTGGGCAGATAAATCCGATGCAAAGTGACCAACATCAGACTGTCGACGAGCGGAACACGACCCTACGCGTTGCGGGGATGGATTGCCCGGATGAAATCGCCGCGATTGAACGGGTGCTAAAACCGCTCGCCGGGGTGGGCGAAGTCAAAGTGAACCTCATGGCGGGCACGGCGACCATTGCTCACGAAACATCGGTCACGCCGGAACAACTCATCAAAGCGATTGGCACGGCAGGATTGAAAGCTTCGCCGATGGCTGATGAACATGGAGAGGAAGATGAACACGACCATCGTGCTACTCGCGCCCGCCTCGTTTCAGTAATTGTCTCCGGCGTCTTCACGGGAGTTTCGCTCTTGTTTCACTGGCAGAATCTTTTCGCGCCATACGGAACAATTGCCACCGCCCTGATCGCCATCGTCGCCAGCGGCTGGCTCATTCTTCCGAAAGCGCTTCGCGCGCTCCGCCACTTCTCGCTCGATATGAATGTGCTGATGACCGTCGCCGTTACGGGCGCAGCGTGCATCGGCGAATGGACCGAAGCAGCGGCAGTCGTGTTTCTGTTCGCGCTGTCGGAACTGCTGGAAGGATTCAGCGTCGGTCGCGCGCGGCGGGCGATTCAATCTTTGCTCGAACTCACGCCGGAAACCGCGCTCGTGAAACGCGGCGATCAAATTCAGGAAGTTCGCGTTGAAGAAGTCAAAGTGGATGAAGTTGTCGCCGTCAAATCGGGAGCGCGCGTCCCGCTGGATGGCGTTGTCACTTCCGGCGAATCCGCGATCAACCAAGCGCCCATCAGCGGCGAATCCATGCCCGTGGAAAAGAAACCCGGCGACACCGTGTTCGCGGGAACAATTAACGGCGAAGGCTCGCTCGAAGTGAAAGTCACCAAGGTTTCGACCGACACCACGCTGGCGAAAATCATCAAGCTCGTCGGCGATGCGCAGGGTCAGAAAGCGCCTTCGCAACGGTTTGTTGACCGGTTCGCGAAAATTTATACCCCGACCGTTTTCGTCGTGGCGATTTTGGTTCTGCTGTCCGGCCCGTTGCTTTTCAATGGCACATGGATGCAGTGGACGTATCGCGCGCTGGTTCTGCTCGTCATCGCCTGTCCGTGCGCGTTGGTGATTGCCACGCCCGTGTCCATTGTTTCCGGCCTGACGGCGATGGCGCGGCGGGGCGTGCTGATCAAGGGCGGCGTGTTCCTGGAAGAAATCGGAAAGCTGAAAGCGCTCGCTGTGGATAAGACCGGGACGATCACCGAAGGCAAACCTCGCGTCCAACAAGTGATTCCGTGGAACGGGAAATCTGAGGAGGAAATCCTGCGCGTCGCCGCTGCGATTGATACGCACTCGGAACATCCGCTCGCCCAAGCCGTCGTGAAGTATGCGGAGGAAAAGAAGATTCAATTCCCGCGCAGCGAAAATTATCAGTCCAAAACCGGACGGGGCGCGGAAGCGCAAATTGACGGGCATCTCTATTTTGTCGGCAATCACCGCTTCGCGCACGAGTCCGCCGTCTGCTCGGATGAACTCGAAAAGAAACTCGCTGAACTGGAAGCGCAAGCCATGTCCGTCGTTGTTGTCGGCCACAAGCCGCACGCGGATTGCAAAGGTGAGGTGCTGGGAATTCTTACGGTTGCCGACACCATCCGCCCCAACGCCATCGAAGCGATCAAATCGCTTCACGCCGCTGGCGTGGAGAAAGTTGTCATGCTCAGTGGCGACAATCAGCGAACGGTGGACGCGATTTCCAAACAGGTCGGCATTGACGAAGCGAAAGGTGATTTGTTGCCTGATCAAAAAATTGAGCGCGTCCGTGAACTGCTCGCGCAACACAAACACGTCGGCATGATCGGCGACGGCGTGAACGACGCACCCGCGATGGCCATCGCGAGCATCGGCATCGCGATGGGCGGCGCGGGCACGGACACCGCGATTGAAACGGCGGACGTTGCCTTGATGCAGGATGACTTGAGCAAAGTTGCTGAAGCAATTGCTTTGGGCCGCCGCACCGTCCGCATCATTCAAACGAACATCGCGTTCGCGCTCGGCGTAAAAGCCGTCTTCCTCGTTCTGGCACTGCTGGGTTATACCAGCCTGTGGCTGGCGATTCTCGCCGACACTGGCGCAACTCTCGTCGTCATCGCCAACGCGCTGCGGCTGCTCCGTTCCTCCAATCCCTGAACTCTTTTATGCTAAATCGCCTCCTTGAATTCTCCGTCCGCCAGCGCGTGTTCGTGCTGATCGCGACGCTCGTGCTTGTTGGCATCGGTGTTTACTCCGCGTTGCGGCTGCCGATTGACGCCGTGCCGGACATCACCAACGTCCAGGTGCAGATTAACACCGCCATCCCCGCGCTCGCGCCGGAGGAAATTGAAAAGCTCGTCACCTTCCCCATCGAGAACGAGATGTCCGGCATCCCTGGCCTGACCGAACTTCGCTCGCTCTCCAAGTTCGGCCTCTCGCAGATCAACCTCATCTTCGAGGACGGCACGGACATCTACCGCTCGCGCCAGTTGGTCAGCGAACGCTTGCAGACGGTGATTGATGAACTGCCGCCCGGCATCACGCCCAAGCTCGCGCCGATCAGCACCGGCCTCGGCGAAATTTATTACTACGTTGTGGAATACGGCGAGGGCGCGACGAACAAACCCGCGACGCGTGAGGCGCAGTTGATGGAACTCAAGCTCCTGCATGATTACGTCATCAAGCCGCGCCTGCGTTCCACGCCCGGTCTCGCGGAGGTCAAC
>JAYUAV010000358.1:0-2334 GCA_043741175.1 Verrucomicrobiota bacterium | reverse complement strand
AGCGGTTCGATGCAGCGCATGATTAGACCACATCCCACTGTCTCGCTGTCGTGGCATCATATACATGGATGACAGCAATGCGGTGGTGCTCGTGCACGGCAATAATGTAGTCACTGAAATTCGTAATGGGTATGGTGCTAGTATCCGCGAGGCGGTCTCACAGTTCCGAGCTTCGGAAGCTCCCGGATCCCGCGCACCTCGTGCCGAGAATACTGAGCAACAATCCGGTCTCCGCGACGAAACACCCACTCGTCGTCGCGCACCTCGGGATAAGCGTCGGCCTCAACGTCCGTATCGTGGCCGTCAACAAAAAGAACTTCAAAATGTGGCATAGCGTTATGTCGTCTAACCAGTAATCAACGGCGATACTTTCCGTCTCTCTGTTTTCATGGGACGACACTATTCAGGGCGCAAGTTTCTGTCCAGCACGGTTGTGATTTTGAAACGAGCGTTGAGCTTTCCCGCCAAAGGCGAAACTCAAGACGAGTCTCAAGGCCAGACTTTCACCCGGTAGAATCTGGCAGAGTTCGTCGCCATTGTGTCGAGATATGTGGCCGTGGGCGCAACGCCTGTCACGATGCCACTCAGCGGCGCAAAGTTTGTGAACAAGTCAGCAGTCGCGTGGACTTGATACGTTTTCCCGGACACGCTTGACCACGTCAGGAGATTTCCCGTCGAAAGGCTGAGGATGCGCAGCGCGGAGTTCGCGTCGAGCGGGTTTGTCGCGGCAATGACTTCGCTCGCGTTGCTCATGCCGTCACCGTCAGAGTCAGCGTTCGGATCGAGGAGAATTGTTCCTGAAGAATTTCCGCTCAACGAACTCTCGATCCCGGCATTGTTGACGGCAGCGACGCGCGCGTAAAGCGTCTGGCCGTAACTGCCGCTCGCGATCTTGTTGGTCGTTGTGACCGTGCCGTTGAAAACATTCGAGCCGCCCGGCGTCGTGCCCACGATGACGCGGTAGCCGCTGATGCCACCTTCGGAATCCGTCACGGTGTTCCAACTGTATGTCACGTTCGTGCCGACGACATACGCGGCGGCAATGGGCGTGGCAGGCGTGGGCGGCGGCGTGATGTCGTAGAGCTTGAGGTAGCCCGCTTCAAACGGCGCGTTCGTCCATCCGGCATCGGTCGCTGGAACTTTGTTCGAGCCGACGAAGATTCCGTTCGCCAACACATTGCTGCCCCACGAACCGCCGGGCCAAAGCCAGATGTTACGGCGGTTCGCCTCCGCGCCCAAGTAAGCTGCGATGTTCTTCACGTTGTAGAGGCGATTGGATTTGATGCCGAAAAGATTTCCGCCGCTCTGCGTGATGTTGACGTTGAACGTGCCAGACTGATTGTTATTGCGATCCAGATTGGCGAACGCGAACACAACGTCGCCAAAGTTTGGTGCGGCATTCGCGGTTTCGTATTTTGCCACCGCGTAGAGCGAGGCGTGAACCGCGCTGCTGGTCTGATTGATGAAATAGCGATTGGAACTGCGGAGCGCGCGGCTCGATTGGCGCGCGGCGTTGATGCCGGCATAGACGGGCTGGAGTTGATCGAGGCCGAAGTTGCGATTGCCCGGCCAGAGAACCGGCTGGAGCGAATTAAACTTCATAAAGTGCGGCACAATCTTGCCGGAGGGCGTGTAGCGGTCGAAGCCGAACGTCTTTGCGATGCCGAGTTCCTGTCCGTAAAAGATCATCGGCGCACCGTCAATCGTCGCGCCAACGCTGTAACGCACCAACGCTTGAAACGGATCATCATAGCTCTCTTCATCGTGGGAGGTGGTGTTCATCAAGACAAGTCCCTGACCGTACGCGCTGCGGCGATTGTCCAAAAGCGAACGGTAATCCGTGGCGTTCACGGCGGACTTTAGATCGAACAGAATATTTTCGTTGAGAATGTCGAAGTGGCGGTTGGAGCGATACGTCACTTGGCCGCCATCGAGCGATTCGCACATGAACACGAAATCCCATTTGCGCGAGCGGACTTTGTTGACGAGATATTCCCACGCTTGCGGCGGCAGACCTTGACCGAAGTCGGCGCGCAACCCATCAATGCCCTTGCTGCTTTGGTTCGCGGGTGTGCCGTTGGTGTGACCGGTTTTGTCGAGCCAGTAGAGAACGTAGTCGGCGAAATATCTCCAGACGTTTTGCGTGACGACGTCGAAGTGACCGTTGCCGCCGCCGGAACTGTTCTCGCTTCCAATGCTGATGTCGAACCAATCACCTTCGTTCTGATGCGCGCCGGTTGAGCCGGAGTTGACCCAGAGCGCGGCGTAGCGTCCAAAATAAACATCCTTCACGTCAGTCCACTTGCCGAAGTCGTAGCGATCCGGCGCGGGCGC
>JAYUAV010000357.1:0-2517 GCA_043741175.1 Verrucomicrobiota bacterium | reverse complement strand
GACGCGATTCGAGCGCGACTTTTTCCAGCTTCAACACTTCCGCGTCTGACGACAACGTGGCGATGCGCGCCTCGGCTTCGGTGAGTTTCTTCGCTGCTTCGGTCGCGGTTTGCACGAGCGACTTGGTGTCTGCGAGTTGTTTCTTGAGCAACTCATTCTCCGCGCGCATCGCGTCTGCGGCTTCGTTGCGGGATTGGGTCTGCTCCTCGATCTTGCGATTCGCATCGGCCAACGCGCGGCGGGCTTCTTCCAAATCCTTCACACTCATCTTCGCTGGTTTGGTTTTCTCCTCCTCAAGGCTCGTCTTGAGTAATTCATTTTCCTTGGTCAACAACTGGATTTTTTCCTGCGCCTTCGAGAGTTCTCGCGGGTCCACCGAAGCGGGCTGCGTGGCGAACGCTTCTCTGAGCTTGGATTCCAAAATGGTTTTCTCCGCCTGCAATTTGCGAAGGTCATCCTGAAGCGATGTGATCTGTCGCAACACTTCGGGCGAGGGCGACGCCGCTCTGGTTTCCAGCTGCGGAGGAATCGGCGGCGCGACAACCTCCGGCTTTGCGCTTATCGCAGGCGCTGGCGGCGGTGTTCTGAAAGACGGCGTTGTCGTCACGACGGGGATTGCGGCGGATTTCGCGCCGGGGATATCGCTGATCTTTTCTTCCAGATAGCGGAGGCGGAAATTGACGACCTTGGTCTGCCAAGTCGGGTTGATTTTCTGGATGCGTTGAAGCGACGTCTGCGCTTCGAGATATTTAGGCAACGCCAGATCAGGTTTGCCGGACGCGCTCAGGGCATCGGCTGACTGGATCAGGTTGTAGATGCGGACATATTCGTCTTCGGTGCTTTGACCGTGAGCGGCAATAACGCCCACGACCAGCAACGTCAGCAGTGCGAACAAATGTTTCATGTGGCCATGGTAGCGGGAGAGAAGGATTTTTGGCAACGCTTGTAGTCCAAATTCAATGCAAAGTCGCCGCGCGGCGGAGATGCCACCAATACCAATTGCATAAGGAAGCCATGAAACCAAGAAAGCTCCCAACTGTTCCTGGTTTCTTTGCGCCTTTGCGTCTTTGCGTTAAACCTTCTAAATGTATCCAGCTAAACCGCGCTCACGCCAGCACGCCCCACGGATCAAACACTTTGACGCCCTTCGGAAACTTCACAGTGCGATAGCCCGGCCAGGGATTGCAGATAATGACAGCCTTCACGCGCTTCTCATTCTTGAGCTTCGTGGGATCGGCGAGTTGCTCAAACTCCAGCAACGCGGGGCTGTTTTTGGTGTTGGACGCGTAATCGTGAACTAGCACGCGACAGCCGCTGCGCTTGAGTGATTGCGCGATGTGCAATCCGGCGGATTCCTCCACGATGTAAGTGTCGGGACGATACGACATGCCGAGGACGACAACGGCGTCGCCCGGCTGGACACAAGCAAGGGCTTGTTGCGCCAATTGTTCCTTGGCCATCTCGTTCACTCGATCCGTCGCCTCGGCGAGCGGCGCACTGAGTCCAACTTGCTTGGCCGCGTAGCTGACGAGACGGTTATCACGCGGGAAACACGGCCCGCCGTAACTCAAACCCGCACGAAGATATTTGTGACCGATGCGCGAGTCCGCCCCGATGGCATCGAGAATCTCGTGGATGTTCGTGTCCTCCAGTTTCTCGGCGATCATGCGAAGCTGGTTTGTGAAACTGATCTTCGCCGTGATGTAGCTGTTGACGGAAATCTTCGTCAGCTCCGCGCTCGTGATGGACATGCGCGCGATCTTGGGTTTGTTGGTGTTATATTTGTGATAGATGACTTCGAGCAGATCGCCCGCGCGCTTGTCGGATTCGCCGATCAACACCATGTCTGGCGACATCAGACCGCGCACGACGTTGCCGAGCGCGATGAATTCCGGGTTGTAACAAAAGCTGAACGCCTTGCCACACTTGCCGCCGATCTCTTTCTCCAGCATCGGAATGATGACGCTGCGGCACGCGCCAGGTGTGGTGGTGGAGCTGATGACGAAGATATGGTTTTTTTTCTTCGCCTTACGCACAGCCTGCGCGATAGGCGCAAGAGCGCGCATGAGAAACTCATTGGAAAAACTTCCGTCCGGCAAACTCGGCGACGGAACGATGAAGAAGGAAATGTCCGTGGCGACGGCCTCGACGGGATTGGTGGTGGCGCGAAGACGCTTGCCGGCTTTCTTCATGGTTTCAGGCAGCAACGGTTCGTCCACCGGCGCGATGCCTTCATTGATCTTGCGAACGAACTCGGGATTGATGTCCACGCCGAGCACTTGATAACCAGCCTGAGCGAACGTTGCGGCCATGCACGCGCCGAGTTTGCCGAGGCCGAAGACGGATATTTTTTTGATGTGTGCCATAGATTTCAGGCGGTGAGAATCCTACAGGAGAGGCGAAGGTGCAAGTCAGTTTGGGTGTGACTGAAAGTGCCGCTCAGTTTTTGGAGTGCGGCGACAAGTCGCCGCTTTCATGGCCTGAGCGACTTGTCGCTCAGGCAGAGCCGCGTACAGC
>JAYUAV010000356.1:0-5734 GCA_043741175.1 Verrucomicrobiota bacterium | reverse complement strand
CTTCAGCTTGTTACCCGAACACGCTAAAGCGTGAACTCCAACTCACGTCATGCCCATAACACGCTTTCACATCACATTGTTCCTCGCAGCGAATCTCGCCGCGCTGGCGGTGGCATCTAGCAACTGGGTTTGGCTGGCCACCGTGGTTGTGGTCATGTTCCTCGTGATCGGTCTCGGCGTCGCGTTGCCGCAGATGAAATTCTTCGGCCCGTTCATTTGCGAAGGCGATGCCTCCAAGAAACAAGTCGCACTCACGTTCGATGACGGACCGGATGCGCGCTCCACTCCGGCTCTGCTCGATTTGTTGCGCGAGTCAAAAGTTGAAGCTGCGTTCTTCTGCATCGGCAGACGCGTTGTGGCTGAACCTGCGCTCGCCCGACGCATCCTTGCCGAAGGTCACATGCTGGAGAACCATTCCTTCGCGCACAGCAACACGACGAACTTTTTCACCGTCCCTCAACTCCTCGCGGATCTTTCGCAAGCACAAGCAGCAATCCAAACCGCAACTGGCACGTCGCCAAAACTGTTTCGCCCACCCGTCGGCTTGTCGAATCCGAATGTGTTTCGTGCCGCGAAGACTCTAGGGTTGCGAGTCGTCGGCTGGAGCATCCGCAGTCTGGATACGAAGATCAACGAGCCGGAGAAAATAGTCGACCGCATCGAACGTGGCTTGAAACCCGGCGCGATCATTTTGTTGCACGATGGTAATATCCCCGCCGAGCGTTTGGTGCTGACGGTGAAGTTGATTCTCACTAAGCTGCGTGAACACGGCTACGAAGTCGTGCGTCTGGATAGATTGATAGGATGAAACATTTACTCGCCACTCTGCTGATATTCGCCGCGCTTGTTGTCCGCGCGGAAGACGCGCCCGCGCTCAAGCCCGTCGCCGATCCCAAACCCATTCTCGCCGAGCTTCAGCAAAAAATGTCGTCGCTGACTTCCGTGTATCTGGAGTTCACTCAAGAGCGGCAGTTGAACCTCTTCGCCGAACCGCTGAAAAGCGAAGGAGCGATGATGATTGATCAGCCCGGCATGATCCGCTGGGAAACCACTGCGCCATTTCAATCCATCCTGCTTGGCAACCAAAAGTCGGTGGCGCAATTCGAGTTCGCAGACGGCAAATGGAAAAAGCTTAAGCTCGGTTTCCCGCAGATGCTCAAGCGCGTGATGGATCAGATGACGCTGATGCATCAGGGCAAACTCGACGCGCTCACGAGCGACTTCACCCTCTCCGTGTCCACCGGCGCGGTCACGGTGGTGACGATGGTACCGAAGGATGAAAACGTTCGCTCCATGCTCGCAGCGTTGGAAATCCATCTGCAACCCGACTTGTCCGCCACGCGTGAAGTCATCATGCGCGAACCCGGCGGCGATCTGACGCGGATCATCTTCAATCGCGAGAAGCGCAGCGTGAAATTTCCTGAGAAGACGTTTGATCAAACCAAGCCGCTCGACATCGCAGCGATTAAAGCGGCAGTGAAAAATGCGCCCTAATCTGTTCTTCCTTGCGCTGACTTTGCTGGCGGGTTGTGCGACATCTCCACATACGCAGATTCAACGCGCGCCAGATTCTTTTCCCAGCGACGCACTCATCACTCAACGCGGCGTTCTCACCGTGTTGGGGCGGCAGTTCACGCTGAACGGCTACCTCGCTAGCAGCTCGACAAACGGCCAACGACTCATCGTGACCGAGAATTTCGGCAGCGTCCTCGCCGATGTGCTGGTGAAACCAGATGGGAAAGTTTACGTGATGCGCTCTAGTCGGGCGTTCAAACCAAAGTGGATCGAACGCTTTATCGCCGCTGATGTGCAGTGCCTCTTTGGAAACTCACAGCAAACAGATTGTCCCGGACAGATGATTGCGCCGAATCACTTCCTCATCGAACGCCGTTGGTACAAACTCGATCTGCACATCGTGGAAACTAAACTCGGCGTGCAGTCATCCGAAATGTTCGACAGTACGAAAGCTCAGGATCACTAAATGGCGATGAACTCCAACGAATTAATCGCGACGCGCGACGCAAGCACAGGCTTTGGAGTGCGCGGACTTGTCCGCGCTTTCGGCAGGCGACTTGTCGCCGTCAAGCATGAGGGACGCGTCCTGTCTGTTCGGCGAGCCGCTCTGCGCGGCTCTGCTTTGGCGACAAGTCGCCAAAGCGGGCAAAGCGGAGACAAGTCTCCGCACTCCAAATCACCTTCGCCTTCGCAGAGATGAACATGCTCGATTCCATCTCCGCTGCGCGGATCAGCGGGCCGCACTCGACCACCGACGGCTCGCATATCTTTGAGTTCCGTTTTCCCGCAAGCGATCCGACTTTCGCCGGACACTTCCCGTTGCGCCCGCTGTTGCCCGGAGTTTTTCAGCTAGAGATCACGCGTGTCGCTGCCGAACTGGTGTTGAACCGCTCTCTCGACGTTCGAGAAATCACGAAGGCCAAATTCCTGCGCCCGATCATCCCGGACGAAACCCTACGCGTGGAATTGAAATTGTCGGAGAAAGCCGACATGATTCAGGTGCGCGCCAACTTCTCCGTGACCGGACAAGCTGCGGGCGAAACCATTTTGCAACTGGCGCGAAAACCATAACACATTTTTGAAACCACGAATGGACACGAATTCACACGAATGGAGTTTGCTGGTAGGGCGCGTCACCCCGTGCGCGCCGTCGTTTGCCAGTCACGAGTCGGCGCGCACGGAGTGACGCGCCCTACCAAATCCGTGGTTAAATAATTTCCCCTGACATGAAGCGACTAAAGAAAATTCTGATCGGCGTGACAATTGTCGCGCTGCTCTTCTGGCTTTTGAGTTCGTACCTGATGCGTGCATGGACGGCCAAGCCACCGCCGTTGCCCGCAGATATTTCCATCCTGCAGGCCAAGCCAGAGACACGCGACGGCAAGACTTGGCTCGGTCAATCATGGGTTTCACAACGTGAAGGGCTGACGATCATACGGCTCAAAGGTTCGTCGTTCGACATGGGTTACGCGTCCGGCGTGTTGCTCCAAGATAAAATGGTCACGTTGGAGAATGAGTTTCTCGACATGATCCACGCCTACGTGCCTCAAGAGTGGAAGCTCAAAGTTTTGAAGAACTACATCATGTTTCGCAATCGTCGCCTAAGCGAATATGTCTCACTCGAAGACCGCCAGCAGATTCACGGCATTGTTCTCGGCTGTAAAGATCCGCACCCGGAAATGGGCGAGTATTACAACCGCATGTTGAACTACCACGCCGCGCACGACGTCTCCTACATGATGATTGATAATCCGCTCGTGTCGAAGGCCGGCTGCACATCCTTCGGCGCATGGGGCGGCGCAACAGAAGGCGGACATCTCATATCGGGTCGTAATTTCGATTGGGAAGCGGCAGATGTTTTCAGTCGAGATCGCATGGTGATTCTGTGCGAGCCGGATGGAGGCATTCCGTTCATCTCGGTTTCATGGGCTTGCATGGCGGGCGTTGTCTCTGGCATGAATCGCTCTGGCGTTTCCGTCACGATTAATGGCGCGCCGTCCAGTTTGCCCGGTGAAACTGCCACGCCCGTGGCGATGGTTGCGCGCGATGTGTTGCAGAAGGCGCATAACCTCACCAACGCGCTCGACATCATCCGCAACACGCGCGTCTTCGTGTCCACGCTCTGGCTGATCGGTAGCAAGGCGGATGGCAAATTCGTAGTCGTGGAAAAAACTCCCGAAGCCACAAACGTCCGCGAAGCGGAAGGCGATTCCATCGTTTCAGCCAATCATTTCCAGACAGAGAAACTCAAGGACGACGCTCGCAACGTGCGTTACATCGAGGAGGCGACTTCGGTCCCACGTTTCACGCGCTTGAGCGAACTGATCCAGACGAATCGCGGCTCGATCAACCCGACTCGCGCGACCGAGATGTTGCGCGACCGCAACCTTCCTGGCGGAAAATTCGTCGGCAACGGGCATCGCAATACATTGAACGCACTCATCGCCACGCACGCCATAGTGATGGATCTGACCGATGGAATCTTCTGGGCCGCGCTGCCGCCGAATCAGCTCGGCAAATTCGTGGCGTTCGACGTGAACGATTTTGATCGCGAACTGCCCGCGCTCACTTTGGCTGCTGATGGGATGCTCGCTTCCGGCGAATTTGAAAAAGCGAAACTGGCGCACAAGTCTTTGCAGGAAGGCGCACGCGCTTTGAAGAACAGCGACGCGCAGACCGCGCTCACCGCCGCCGACAAAGCTGAAACGAACAACCCCGGCTTTTACCAGAACGCCGCGCTGCGCGGACGCGCGTTGGTCGTGTTGAATCGAAAGGCAGAAGCGGCAAAGGCATTTGAAGCCGCGCTGTCGGCGCAACCTGCATTCCTCAGCGAGAAGAAAGAAATCGAGAGCCTGTTGAAGCGGGCACAGGGAATCGAATAACCAGATGGAATCTGGGCACGAAGGAACAAAGTCACCCGCAGTCAGGTGTCGCGCCACGACTGGATTGAAGTTTATCCAGTGGTGTCTCGGCTTCGGCGCGACACTTTTTCTTGCCCTGCCCTACCTGCGTCGCACGCGCGGCATGGATCGGCTTGATCCTCAGCAGCGTTATCTTTTCGTCAGCAACCATGTCAGCCTGCTCGACACCATCCTGCTCGGCGCGCTCTGCTGGCGGGCGAATTGTTATCCCATCATCGTGCTGGGCGACAAATCCGTCTGGCACGCCAACCGGTTCAAAAAACTTCTCAGCAGCAAGATCGGTTTTCTGTTGGAACGCGGAAAAAATAATCCCAATCGGATCAACGAGCTTCAAGAGTTCGGTCGCGCTGGAAAAGAGTTTCATCTAATCGTGTTCCCCGAAGGCACGCGCGGCGACGGCGTCAATGTGGCCATCTGCCAGCCCGGAATCTATTTCATCTCACAGGAAGCGCGTCTCTCCATCGTGCCCATCTTCATCGAGAACATGCAGTTGATCTCCACCAAGACCGGGAAGTTTCATCTGTTCGCAGGCTGGCGCAAAGTGGAAGTCCACTTCGGCGACGCCATCGCGCCGGAGGAGTATCTCGCCATGCCTCGGGAGGGGTTCACGGAGTTTGTGCGGGAGAAGATTACGAAGGCGAAGGAGTAGCAACTCGCATCGCCACCAAACTAATTCCTTCTCGCGCTGGCTTTACCGGACTGCTAAAAATCTGAGGCAACGCGATGGCCAAAAAATTTTCCAGCTTTAGCAAACAACTCGGCAAAGCAAAAACCGAAGAAGAGGTCAAACACGCCTACGCCGCACACTTCACGCTGGAATATGACACGGAGTTTCGCCACGACCTTTACTCGGATGAAATATTCTTTGAGTTCAAGCTTCAACGCAGCCTCGAGAAACGGGACGCTCGCGCTGCTGTGCTTGCTCAGGTGATGTATTACGTACGGCGTCTGCGTCTTGGTCGCGCGGAGAAGTTCGTGCCGCCTATTATTTGCATCGCAGATTCTGATCAGGCGTTCTTCACCGATACGCATCGGTGGAAAAGATTCTTCAGCAACGAAACCAAATACGATTGGGAACTCGCGCCGAGCCAGCCGGACGAAAAACTTGTTGCCGACATCGCGGCGGCAGCGGAGACGGAAGCCATCAAAGTTTTTGAAGTTCTCGAAGAAGCGGAATACAAACTGTTCTCGCAACGTCTGGCGCAACATCGCACCACGCAGGCGGAGTTTGATTTTCGCGTCAAGAAGCTCATCACCGAGGACAACTTCGAGGAAGTTTTTGATTACTGGAACAAGTG
>JAYUAV010000355.1:0-6548 GCA_043741175.1 Verrucomicrobiota bacterium | reverse complement strand
TCTTCGTGCCGCTCGCCTTTTGTTCCGCCAATACGCTGCGCCCGATGAATTCTCCTTTGTCCAACGCCACAAAAAAGCCCACGCCTGCTTCGATGGGTGTCGTGTCCTCGTCCAATTCGTGACCGTAGAGCGGATAACAAACTTCCGTACGCAACGTGTCGCGGGCGCCGAGTCCACACGGCTTGATGCCGAAAGGTTTTCCGGCTTCAAGCAACACATCCCACATCTTTACGATGGATTCCGCGCGTCCGACGATTTCAAATCCGTCTTCGCCCGTGTAACCCGTGCGCGAAACCATCACGCTCGCACCCGCAAACGGAAAGCCACCGATCTCGTTCTTCTTCAAATCGGTGACGCGCGCGACACGCATCGCACAAGTGGATGCGCCAGAAAAACAGTCATCAATGAATTCCTTCACGCGCGGGCCTTGCACAGCCACAGCGGAGTAATTGTTGGACGCATCGCTCATCGTGAGATCGTTGGGGCGACCAAACGCCGCCGCTTGTTTCTGCAACCACGCCACGTCAGGCTCGATCCGCGAGGCATTGATGATGAGCAGAAAGACATTCGCAGACAGGCAATAGGCGTAGAGATCGTCAATCACGCCGCCGCGCTCGTTGCACATCAGTGTGTATTGGCCGAGACCGGGCGTGAGCTTGCGGATGTCGTTCGTGAGAATTTTATTTAGAAACTCCGGCGCCGCCGTGCCGCTCACGGTGACTTCGCCCATGTGCGAGATGTCGAAAATCCCGGCGGCATTGCGCACGGCGAGATGTTCATCCGTGATGCTCGTGTATTGCACGGGCATTTCCCAACCGCCGAACTCAATGAGTTTACCGCCGAGCTTTTGGTGAGCCTCGTAAAGTGAAGTTCGTCTTAACATCTGTTAAGAATGAAGAATGAAGAATGAAGAATGAAGAAAAAACCGTGTGTTCTCGAATATGATACTTGACCTGTTATTGGCAACTGACCGCTTCGTAGCATGAAACCGAACTTGTGTCGCAACAACCAAGTCGGAACAAATTAGAAGATACTGTTCTTCGCGGCCTTGGTTTTTATTCTGATATGTCTTTTCATGTTCAACCTAGATTCTGCATCGCCGCACAAACGAACGAATAAAGTCGGATGCAAATCTCCCCTGCCCTGTCAGGGCGGAACAATGCCGCCGGATCATTGGTTACGGCCTTTCAGGTTCTCCGCTGTTTTCGGTGGAGCGACAAAGCATGATGAGAAATTGTCGAGCGGCGGCGTAGAATTCTCCCTCCCCCATTCGACGCGGAGAGGGAAGCCGTGTAGCCCGCCACCTTCGAATTTCCTGCTCCACCGAAAACAGCGGAGAACCGCCTTTCATTCCTTGGACTAGTTGCAACCTGCACCTTGGGCTGGTGCATACGCAGCTCCGTTAGGAGCGAAATCTTTGCACGGGTGCTGATTTCCCGGAACCTCTCAACTCCCACGCTTGTCCATCTCGGTTTTGTTTTCTAGCCTCATTACATGAAAACTCAACGCCGACCAATCAAACCCGGAGCACTCTATGTCGGCCTGATGTCTGGCACGTCAGCGGATGGGATTGATGCGGTCGTGGCGCGATTGGGCGGATCGGGACGCGGTCTTCGGGCGGAGTTGGTCGCGCATGTTCACAAGAAATTTACTCCGGCATTTCGGGAACGCGTGCTGAACGCTTGTTTGCACGGGAGCGTTGCTGAGATTTGCGAATTGAACTTCGTGTTGGGTGAACACTTCGCTAGCGCGGCGTTGTCGGCAATCAGTCTGGCGAAACTCAATCCGTCGCAGATCACTGCCATCGGTTCGCACGGACAGACAGTTCATCATCTGCCGAACGCGAAGACGCCTTCCACGCTCCAGATCGGTGAGCCGAGCGTGATCGCGGAACGGACAGGCATCACGACGGTGGCGGATTTTCGTGTGCGCGACATGGCGGCGGGCGGGCAAGGCGCGCCGCTCGTGCCGTTTGCCGATTGGGTTTTGTTCACCCACGATGTTCGTCCGCGCATCATCCAAAACATCGGAGGCATCGGGAATCTTACGTTCCTGCCGCCGCGCGCAAAACTGGCGGACGTGATCGCGTTCGACACCGGGCCGGGCAACATGGTGATGGATGCCGTGGTCACAAAGTTGAGTGGCGGAAAATTAACTTATGATCGCGATGGTCGCTGGGCCGCGCGGGGAAAAGTCTCCGAGAAATTGATGGCTCATTGCATGGTACATCCGTTTCTGCGCCGACAACCGCCGAAGACGACCGGGCGCGAG
Organism: Verrucomicrobiota bacterium; assembly: GCA_043741175.1. Taxonomy (GTDB): domain Bacteria; phylum Verrucomicrobiota; class Verrucomicrobiia; order Limisphaerales; family JADLHS01; genus JADLHS01. The sequence continues at coordinate 4,277 of JAYUAV010000355.1, read as the reverse complement.
GAGTTCGGCGAAGTATTTGTGAAGCGACTGTTGGCCAAAGCGCGCCAATTGCGTTTGTCGGATGCGGACATCGTCGCCACGGCTACCGACTTCACGGCGGCGAGTATCGCCGATGCCTACCGGCGCTTCATCCTGCCAAAACTGGACGCTGGTAAGTTTGAGGGAATGCAGATCGTGCTCGGTGGCGGCGGGGTGCGAAATGCCACGTTGGTTCGGATGCTCCAAGACCGCGCCGGGTTTGGCACCGTCTGCGGGCATGAAGATTTCGGGATGGACAGCTCGGCCAAAGAGCCGCTCGCGTTCGCGATCCTAGCGCACGAAACCTTGGGAGGACGACCCAGCAATGTTGCGTCCGCTACCGGTGCACAGCGTGCGGTGGTTTTAGGGAAGATTGTCACAGGGTGAACAGAAATCTGTTTGAGTTTGTCCGTGTTTCCTTACAGATTCTCGCCCGCTCAAATCAACTTTGAATCATGTCCAAACTCCAGATCAAACCGGCTGGCTCTTGCGCCTACGACCTTCTGTCACTCGGCGAAATCATGCTGCGCCTCGATCCCGGTGAGGGACGCATCCGCACCACGCGCGAATTCCGCGTCTGGGAAGGCGGCGGTGAATACAACGTCGCGCGCGGGCTGCGCCGGTGTTTCGGGATGAAGACGGCGGTGGCGACTGCGTTTGCGGATAATGACGTGGGACGGTTGCTTGAAGATTTTATTTTGCAGGGCGGTGTCAGCACGGAGTTCATCAAGTGGTTGCCGTTTGACGGCATCGGTCGCGTGACGCGCAACGGACTCAACTTCACCGAACGTGGTCACGGTGTGCGCGGCGCGGTGGGAGTTTCGGATCGCGGATTGACAGCAGCAAGCCAGCTCAAGGCGGGGGATTTCGATTGGGATCACATCTTCGGCAAGCTCGGTGTGCGCTGGCTGCACACGGGCGGAATTTTCGCAGCGTTGTCGGACACCACTCCGCAACTGGTCATCGAAGCCGTGAAAGCTGCGAACAAACACGGTACGATTGTCAGTTACGATCTGAATTATCGTCCGAGCCTTTGGAAATCTATCGGCGGCCAGAAACGCGCGCAGGAAGTGAACAAGGAAATCGCCAAATACGTGGACGTGATGATCGGCAACGAAGAGGACTTCACCGCGTGCCTCGGTTTTCACGTCGAAGGCGCGGATGAAAACCTTCTGCACATTGATGTGACCGCCTTCAAGAAGATGATCGAGACGGCGGTGAAAACATTTCCGAACTTCAAAGCAACTGCCACGACCTTGCGCGCCGCGAAGACCGCGACGATCAATGACTGGGCGGCCATCGCTTGGCACGACGGAAAATTCTTCGAGAGCCGCAAGTATCCTGATCTGGAAATCCTGGATCGCGTTGGCGGTGGCGACAGTTTTGCGTCCGGCTTCATCTACGGATTGATGACGACTGACGATGCTCAGAAGGCGGTGGACTACGGCGCGGCTCACGGCGCGCTGGCGATGACTACGCCGGGCGATACGAGCATGGCGGACATTGGCGAGGTGGAAAAATTGATGCGCGGCGGCGGCGCGCGAGTGCAGAGGTGATTTGGCTGCAACTCTGTTTGCCGAGTTACAACAGAGCCGCCAAATCTTCTTTGGAAAGACCGGTTTGATTCAGGATGTCGCTTAATGTGCCGGGGCGAATTTCCCGATGCATCGGAACAATCGTCCGCCAGTAACCCGTCGCAGTGCGCTTCTCCAATGAAACATGACTGCCTTTCTGTCGTAGAACGACGAAGCCAGATCGCCGCAACGCCCGGATCAATTCACGGCCTGAAATCGCTGGCAGATGGCGGCTCATGCGGCCACTTCCATGCTTGTCAGATAAACCTCCTTGGTGGGGCGGAAGGATTTCGTGCTGCCCCAGGTTTCCAGATACAACTCCACGGCTTCAGTAAGATTTTTTTTGGCGGCAACGAGAGTTTTGCCTTGGGTAGTCACCGGCAAATCCAGACATCGGCCAATAAACCACGCACCGTCATTGTAGAACACCGCATGGATTGTCTTCATGGGTTTGAATCTGCCTGTGCTTTGAAAAACTGACAAGCAACTTCATTCACCAAATTCAAGCTCCGAGCATGGCGGACATTGGCGAGGTGGAAAAATTGATGCGCGGCGGCGGCGCACGGGTGCAGAGGTAATGGATCAACTCCGCTGGCTGCCGCCGGGCTAATCTTGCCGCAATGCCTGCGGAAAATCCATCGCTCCATGTTTGATGCGAAGAATTTCCAATCGCATTCCGGCGAAGCGATAAAAGATCAGGTAGTTCTCAAAATCATCCACGCGCCACGAACGGATGCTTTTCAAATCCCTGCCGCGAAACTTTCGCAACCTGCCTTTCAACGGTTGCAATGCCAGCTTTTCGACTGTGCCATCAATCGCTTCGAGAAAGCGACGGGCGGCTTCCGGGTTGTGTTCACGGATGTATTGTAAATAACCGAACGCGTCCAGTTCGGCATCGTGACGGACGAAGATTTCGATCTTGTTCAAGCAGCAAGAGCCGCGAAATGGCCGGGCTTGAATTTCCTCAACGAACTGCGGAGCGAGTGACGCAATGCCGCCTCCAGTTGAGGGTCGTTGTCCTCCTGCTCCACGAGTTCATACACACGCAACGCCTCGCGGATGACCTCGTCTTGCGACAGGTAGCCGCCGCCCTTCATTTTCTGGCCGACGAACTTTTCCTGATGTGGCGTGAGCAGAACTTTCATGGCCGAAAAGTAAGTGTGGACTCCAAGAGTGTCAAAAAGTTTTAAGAACGCGCCGGACTCTACAAGCCAAGCATTGAACCGCTGATCTTTGCTCACCAGCAGTGCCGGAGCGAAGCACAGGTGGATTCCCTTCTCCGCATTGGATGGTGAGAAGGTTGCCGCAAGTCGGATGAGGTGTCGAATCCTCCAGAGACGGGAAGGTAGGTGTTCACCCCACTTGTGACACGCCAAAGAGTCTGGAAAGATTCAACACACAGAAGCTCACGTCGCCACCTTGGATTCATAAAAGAAGCAACAGCAAACCATGAAAAACATTCTCCTGATCCTCCTGTTAAACTGCATTGGGGCGTTTGCTCAACCCGCCACTGTCACCACCAATATTGTTACCGCGCATCCCGCTTTCCGCATCGTCAATGGGCAGCTCTACAACACGGAGTTGAGCACCAACTTTGCAACCCTTGAAGGCCACTGCATTGCTGTTCTCAGCAACGGCGTCATCGCTCAACGGATTGAAATCCAAACCTATCAAGAGCCTGCAACCAACGCGGCTCAAGTCGCACTCGCGATCACTGGCACTCCCGCCCCGGTGATCAAGGCGGAATATGTCCCGGGCAAAAAATTCTTCGTTCGAAATTTTCCTGACCAACCGCTGGCCGAGATCGGCAGTCCTATCATTGTGCGCGCCATACGCGACGGCGTTTTCAGCTACGAATCAGAAATCATGGAGCTATGGGATTACGGCACACCCAACAAGGTTGCAGTGGTGACCACCAATGGCGTTTCCACCAACGCACTAAAATCTGGCAACATCAAATAATCTGAATCGCCCGCCCTGCTTTCAGTCCGCCAGTCACGCCAGTCCGTCACGCCGAAGCCAAGCGGAGGCGGATAGGGCGGCAGAAGTTTCAACCACGAACTACACCAACTATGCGAAAGGTGGAGCGAGACTCCCGGCGAGCCGAAGCAAAATCGGACAGGATTAACAGGATGGACAGGATTCCTAAATCCCAACTCTGAAACCACAGAGACACAGAGTTGAACTTGATTCAACGCAAAGACGCCAAGGTGCAAAGAGGCGGCGCACGGTTCTCCCTCTCCGCTGTGAAACGGGGGAGAGGGCCGGGGTAAGGTGGCGCGTTAAACCAACGACTTTGAACCGCTGATGAACGCTGATGACGCAGGATAGCGCGTCCCGCCTGTCTCAAACTGCCGCCGCAAACTTCTCCACTGCCGCGCGCACATCCTCCGGTCGGGAAACCATTTCGTAACTCCACACGCCGAACTTGCCACTCGCTGTCACGGCGGCGCACCAGCGTAATGCGGCGGCGCGCTTGGCTTCTTTGTGATCGTCGCGGGCCATTTTGGTTTCGAGGATGAGGTGCGCGTTGAGGCGTCCGACACAACGCACGATGAAGTCAGGTTCGTAGGTGCGCATCTTTTCGTCGGCGAGATAGAGGATGCCGAAGCCGAGACGCCAGTTCTTCACGAACGATTCCACCCTGGGATGCGTGTCGAGATGATAGGCGGCGGATTGCTCCCA
>JAYUAV010000354.1:0-4051 GCA_043741175.1 Verrucomicrobiota bacterium | reverse complement strand
GCGCAGGAGGGGCTGGAAATCGGCGGAATCAAAAAGACACGAGTAAGCTTTCCAATGCCAGAGGCTGCCGTCGGCTGACAGGCTCACAATCCCACCCGGAGCGCTGCTGACTCCGACCCAGTCTGATTTTGTTCCGAGTTGTGTGGCTTTGGCGCCCTCGGCGGGATTGCCGGGATTTTCGCCAAACTTCCATTGCCACAAAGTCCCGTCCGATCTCAACGTCACGACGACATCGTTTGCAGCCACGATCTCCAACCACTTTGTTTCCCGATCTGACTTCAACTCTCTTACGATCATCGCGTCTGATTTCGCTCTCAAACTGTAATCGTCAATGACACATAACTGCCCGTCCTGTGTGATCCCGGCCATAAACATCCCTAGACGCGGCATCACAGCCCAAACCATTCCGCGCCAGCACCGGTCTTCCAGATACAGCGCGCGCTCAAGGATCAGATCGTCATCCACCTTCAGCGTTTCTTTCTTCACCAGCGAGGACTGGGCGGCGACGTAGGCGTGTCCATCCGTTTTAAGATAGGCGAGCGAAAAACCTGAACGGAAAATCTCCGCCCAATCTGATTGTGTTCCAAGCCGGTACGGCTCGAAGGTCCTCAGCCCCGGCCATTCCTTTTTGCTGTTGAAGTGATTGGTTCCGATCCGCCACAGAGTTCTGTCATTCTTGATCGCGAGCGCAGTCGTCCACACGCTGATGATCTGTTTCCAATCCGAATCGCTGCCGTAACGCACGAGTTGAACCGGAGCGCGTGGCACTGACTTCTCCGAGTCGTTTGAGACGCGCACGTTTTCGGGTTTCTCGGAAACCCACAGGCTGCCATCACTTTTCAAAGCCAACACATCACGCGCACAGAACGCCACGGATTGCCAGTTTGTGCCGGGGAGAAACTGGCCGCCGCCGAACATTTCTTTTACCTCCCAGTTTCCTAAAATCGCCGACCATGGATTCTTCACGTTCCACATGAACCGCGTTGACCACGCGCGACCATCGCCGGATTGGACCGAGATGCGAAGCCCATCGTTTTGAACACTTGGATGTTCGGACTGCGTCAATCGCGCCGTGCCGTGCGCGGGCTCAAGTTGCATGAGCAATTCCCACGAGCGTTGATAAATCACCGTGGTCATGACCATCACCGCGACGACAGCGGAGAGAAACACGAGCAGGTTTTGTCGCCACACCGGCCAACCGACCATCACACGTTTGAAATTTTGCCCGGCGAGCCAGGCAAGAGTCAGCGCAAAAACCGGCACGCCTATGAAGTAGATCAAAAAGCCGCGCCACAACGGATAGCGGACGACTTCTTCGATGTATAGCCCTCCAACAACGAGAGCCCACGCGATGATGATGCCGAGTATCGATGGCGCGATGGCTTGGAGCGTGTTCCGCGCAAGTGTCGAGGCATAGAAGGCAAAACAGAAAAAACCGACGGCAAACAAAAGCGCAGGCAGATACGGAAGCACCGGCGCGATGGCCTTGAGTATCTCGATGAAGGAAAGCGCGGCTGCTCCATAGAAGCGAAATTCGCTATCGTGATCCATTCCTTCGAGGTTCTTGTCGAAGTTCGGCAGGATTCTCCCGCCCTCGAATAACACCGGCACCAGCACAGCGAAGAAAACCGAGAGAGCAAAACCGACTCCGAACTTGATAATGAATTGTGTGCGCCGTTTCGCAGGCAGGCAGAGTTGCGATTCCAACGTGCCGAGTTTTCGTTCTTCCGCCACGGCGGTGCAGCCGATGAGCAAAGGCATCACGAACCATAGTCCCCAGAAAATCTCCGTCACCAATTTCAACACCCAGTCATCGCCCTGTTGCGGGTGCGTCATAGCGATCAAGCGGACAACGAGGTGTAAAATCGCGAGCATGCCGGCGATGACGAAGGACGATTGGTGCAGTTGAAATTCTTTCAAGAGCAGGGCGAGGCGCGGGCGACGGCCTTGCAATTTGATCGAACCGCCGAACATACGCGGTAGTTTCGCCCATGCGGGCAGGGCGATGTTCCCGCCCGTCCATTGAACATCCTGTGCTTGGAGAAACATTCTGCGCGCCCCCAAAAAACCGATGAGGCTGTAAGCGAGCAGAGTCGTCACAACTTTTTGTTCAGCGTGGACTTCACCCCCAAATTTCACCGTCAACACTGTGAGTGCTGAGGGGATGATGATGGTGAACCAGAACGCCGCACCGACCTGCCGCAACATCAGCACACTCCACAATCCCCCGGAAAACGCGGTGATCAGGATCATTATTGTGACGATGAATGTCTCGTGAAGTTCCTTGGGCGTCGCTGGAAAATATTCTGGCAGGTGCAGCAAGAAGGAAATCCACCACACACCGAACACGGCCAACAATGCTACCGCGAGCAGCGTGACTTTCGTCCACCAGATCTGATTTCGCGGGATGGGTTGGGCGAGCAGGTTGGAAAAAGTGTTGCCACTGATTTCGCGTCCGAAGGAATCCAGTGCCGCCATCACCACCAATCCGGGACAGACAACGATCGGGAGCAAAACCAGAATTTTCCGCAACACGCTGATGTCGGATTCGTTGTGGGCTGGAATCAGCCAGACACCCAGGGCCGCAGCCATGGCGACGCAAAAGCTCGGCAGCAACAGGCGGATTTCTTTGCGGAGATACGCGTTCATGGTTTCGCTTGGCTGATGTGATTCGATGCCACGAAGATTTCCTCAAGCGTCAGCGATTCGGTCTGCAACTCTTCGGGCTGAAATGTTTTCAACTTCGCGATGAGTTCGTCACTGCTGCCGTTGGCGAGGATTTCCAGTTCGCGACCGGATTGCTTCACGTTCAACGCACCGGGAAGATCGAACTTGGCGGGCGGTTGCGCGAAGCGGGCGCGGATTTTCTTGAAGCGATCCCGGGCGGCGTCGGATTCCATCGTGAGCAATTCGCGGCCTTGTTCGATGATGGTGAATTCGTCAATCAACCCCTCGAACTCAGAGATGAGATGCGTGGAGACGAACACCGTGCGGCTGCCGGGATCGCCCGCTTGATACGCGCCGATGACCGTCTCGATGAATTCGCGACGCACGATGGGATCAAGGCCGGAGGTGGGTTCGTCTAGCAAGAGCAGTTCAGGTTCAGGGCAGATTGCGCCGATGAGCGCGAGCTGGGTCTTCTGCCCTTTGGACATGGAGACGGCTTTCTGATCCTGCTTCAGTCCGAAGCGGCGGAGCAGATCGGCTTCGATGTCGCGATTCCAATTCGCTCGGAAGGAGGCGAGATAGTTCAACGTGTCGCGCACGGTCATCCACGGATAAAACGCCACGGCATCCGGCACATAAGCGATGCGGGATTTCACGGCAACTTCATCCTTCTGCGGATCGAGACCGAACACGCGCACGGTGCCGCTCGTGGGGCGGAGCAGGTTGAGCAGGCACTTGATCGTAGTAGTTTTGCCCGCGCCGTTGCGCCCGAAGAAGCCGTAGCAACGGCCTGGTTTCACGGTGAGATTGAGACCGTTCACCGCATCATGTTTACCGTAGCTGCGATGCAGGTTCTTGATTTCGATGACTGGGGTTTGGTTCATGGTTTCTCCTTATTGGCTTTGTTTTCGAAGTAATCCAACCGCTCCTTCACCAACGCGAGGAACGCTTCGCGATCCACTTGCAGGTGATGCGCGGTGACGACAGCTTCATCCACTTCCTTGAGCAGCAGTTTTTGGCGGACGGTTTTGGTGAACGGCGTGTTGCCGTCCTTGAGAAAGCAACCTTTGCCGGGAATCGTTTCGATGACCCCCTGGCTTTCCAGTTCGGCATAAGCCTTGGCGATGGTGTTGCGATTAACGCGCAGTTCCTCCGCAAGCTGGCGCACGGACGGCAACGGCTCACCCGCCCGCAATCCGCCGGACGCCGCGGCGTAACGCACCTGATCCACCAGTTGCAGATAGGGCGACTTGCCGGTCTTGAAATCTATGTGAAACATCATACGCGTCGTCTGTCCTATGACACTATGACAGTCAGAAAAATCTGTCAACGGATTATTTTGGGTGGTTTCTGTGCGTGGATGAAGACCGAGTGTGACTGGAAG
>JAYUAV010000353.1:0-8945 GCA_043741175.1 Verrucomicrobiota bacterium | reverse complement strand
AGCGCGGACATGTCCGCGCACTCCAAGGTCGGACAGACGTTTCCCAGCGAGATAAAAATCTACCGATATGAAGCTATCGGCTCTGCGCCGAGTGTGCCGGTGAGCGACTTCCAATAATCTGCGGCTTCGACTTCGCTCAACTTCTTTCGCGCTTGAACGAGGCGGTCTGCGATGTGGAGTCGCGCGGCTTCGTCGGCGTGACTGACGCGTTTCAGGAACTTGTCGAGGTATTCAACATGCCGCTTCCAAAGGTTGCGATCCACGGTCTGCTTTGCTTTGAGCCGCGCTGCATACCAGTCGCTCGCCAGCAGATTCTCTCGCGTGAACAGCTTTCGCACGTCGGCGTGGTTCAGGTCTTTGCCCTGCCATTGATCGTGCAACATGATGTGCAGCAGTGCCTGCAACGGCGGGCACGCTTGCGCGATGCTGCCGTCGTCAAAATACATCTGCGAGACGCGCTTTTGCGTGGCGATGATGTTCTCCATCCCGTCCACGAATACGGCCATGTCCTGCAACTCCGGCTTGAGCATCGTGTCGGTGAAGACGGCGTGCGGATGATTAAACACGCGCCCGAAGAAGGAATGCACGAAGCGGATGTTGATGCGGTAACCAAGTCGGCTTGCGAGAACTTTTTTGCCGTCGTGAACAAAGTCTTCGCACTTGTCGAGGTAGTGGTTCGCGATGAGGAATTGCGGATCGCGCTCCGGCGAGTTCATGTGACACCAGACTTCGGGAACAAGCAGGCTGACGTCGTGATCCACGCGGAATTTCGGCCCGACATAACCTGCGGCGGTGACGAATGCGTCGTGTCCAGTGAGCAGGAACGAGACGAGCGCGTTGTTCAGATCAATGATCGGCGGCAATGCGTTGAACGGGCCTTTGGTCAACGCGCCTTCTGATCCTGCGCCGGTAGTGGAAGGTGATTTGCCCGTCATGCTGCAAATAAATTCCATGAACAACTCCGGCAGTTCGAAGTAGTGAATGGGATTGAACACTGCGAGCGAACGGATGCCTGGCTCAGGCGGGTTGTTGCGGCGACCGGGCAGCACTGCGCCGACTGGATTGTGTACGGGCGACCCCGGCGGCACATGGCGACGCAAGCGCGTGGCCATCTCTGCGAGGTGAACTTCGCGCGGCGCGAGCAGGTCGGGGCGCACTTGGAGATAGCGCGGGTTCTTGCTCGGCTTGCCGTCCACGATGCGCGGATGTGCGGAGCTGACGAAGTAACTGGCCGAACCGTTTTCTGCGACGCTGCGGATGAGTGCTTGCATCGGCTCGGTGAATTGGTTGAACCCGATGGCTTCCTCGACGAGTGCGCGAGCGTCTTCGACGTTGAGCGGTTCGTAGTTGGAAAAGAAATTATCTGAACGGACAAAATCCTTCTCCGTAAGTTTGTCGTAACCGCGATGGATCGCATCGTCGGGGCGTTGAAAGAGACGCCGTTCGCAGTTGGTGACAAACTTGAGCGAGTTCGTGTTCGTTGCTGTGACGAGTTCCATGCGCTGCGTGTTCCCCGCGTCCGTTCGTCCAGGTGAAGCACTCGCGATGATGCCAGTAGTAACTTTATCGGAAGGCACGACGACTGAAGCGGTGATGTCATCCTCCATCTGAATCTTTGCGGCGGGGTAAAAATCTTTCCGCAATCCGAACGTCCGCCACGCGCCGTCGTCGTCGAAGCCCACGCGCAAATGTGTGGTGACGAGCTTGCGGTTGTCGCACTTGAGTTCGTTGCCGGGCGTGCCGTTGATGATGTCCACGCTGAAATGTTCGCGCCACTTCGCGCCCCACTCCGGCTTGTAATATCGCTTCACCACGAAGACGAGTTCCTTAATGTATTGCGGGACGCTGGCGAGCCACTCGTTGTATTCAGGAGTGAAATCGCGTTCGTCCGGCGAGAGCAGTTTGATGACTGAACCAAGTGACCGTGCGGAGTCCAGCGCGGCGCGTTTGTCCACGCGGGATTTGTCGAGGAAACGATCCGAGTAATCGCGATTGATGAGCCGCGCGACTTTGTTCATGTCTGACTTCACGTCGGCGACGAACACGGGGCCGGTAAGGATCGCGTCGGTGATGGGTTTGGAGATTTCAGATTTACCGCCGCCGGAAACCGTGCAGGGTTTGTGACAGAGCAATCCTTCACCGGCGATGCCGACGAGCCGCCATGCGCGGTTTGTGCCGGGCGGTTTTTCCATCCGCACTTTGTAGCCGGAAGGCCGCACATAAGTCTGCGTGGGCAGAAGTTTGATGGCGTGTTCGCCGGTTTCGTTTTTCCAAGTCACGCGCTGTGCGTGGAGATCAAACCGCGCGTCTTCAGGCACGTAGAAGATGTCGGCAAACTTTTTGTCCACGCCGTAGCCTTCCGATTTCACATCCATGAGGTCGCGATAGACCGTGGCAACCTCCTTGAACGTGTGACCGAGCTGACGGACGTGTGTGCCTCCGGCAAACTCCTCGCCGAGATCGTAAGCCGGGAAAACGAGCGCGCCACCCGCGTGTTCTTCCTCGCAAAGACCAAACAGATTCGCGGCATAACTGATCTGCGTCTTCACCTCTTTCTTGCAGTAGCCGAAATAGTTGTCGGCGATGATGGTGACGATGACGCCGTGTTCATCGCGGCAGGTCAACTTGAACGCACCACCGTTGTTGTAGAGTTCAGCCTCATCTTTCCAGCACATGCCGTCGCGCCGTTGACGCTCGGTGGCATCTTTCCACTCGGGCAAACCGGCGGCTTTCTTCGTCACGCGAACCAAGTGCGGCGCGAGAACCACGCAGCCTGTGTGTCCCGTCCAATGTTCTGTATCAAGGCCAGAATCATTTTCCGGCAGGAGCGGATCGCCCGCGTTGCCGAAGATGCTTTCAACGAAATCCAGATTGCTGACCATGTTGCCCGGCACGAAGAAGCGGACTTCCATCGTCTTCTGCGAAGTGAATCCGGGAACTTCCGGGCAAACAATCGGGCGCAGCAGCAACGACACGAAACACTCGGCAGGCTGGGTTTGCGTGGCGGTGAACGGCAGACGCATCAGGTCGCGCGGCGGATTCAACGCAAAGCCGAGCATTTTGGCGAAGGTCAGTTTCGGTACGCCAAGTTTGTCATCGGGAATCGGCAGCCCGCCTTCGGTGACATGAAAAATTCCAGCCGTAGTGCGGCGGTCGCTCTTGGGATTGTGCAACACGCCTTGCTTGACGCGGAACGACGTGATGATGTCCGAGGAAAACACATCGCGATCCACCGGCAGCGATAACACGCGCGCGAGTCCGGCGCGATCCAGCGTGAAAGTGCGGAGCGGCAATCGCGGCACAGGCACATCCTGAAGATAATCGTAGAGAAATGTCTGGATGCGCTGATCGGCGGGGCAAAGGTATTGGCCGAGCAACCGATCCTTCTCTTGATATTGCGCGGCGAACGCAGAGACGATGTCTGAGGATTCTGCCGAGCCTTGAACTCGCACGGGCTGACAGCCGAGCAATGCGAGTTTGATGTTGATGTACGAGATCAACTGTTCGGGCGTCTGTGAGGGGGGAATCCCTGCCAGTTTGGAATCAACCATGACGAATGAATAACGGATAGCGAAGCGGGAGACAAGGGTGAGTGAATTGGCTGAATGTGAATGAAAGTGGCGGTCGCGAATTTGGCGGAGCGTGGCTGTGTCGTCATCGACAACACAACAACGAGTACGAGGAGGAACTTTTTAAGTCACCCGGATTTAATTAAACCCAGCGACTTCGGGCGAGATGCCTTGGTCACTCGCGGTTCATTTCAACAGATACTTTGCCACGGCTTCGCCGCGCGAATGTACATGGAGCTTGGAGTAAATTCCTTTGATGTGCATTCGCACCGTATCAATGCTCAAAGAAAGATTGTCCGCAATCTCCTTGTAAGGCGCTCCCTCGGCCAGGCGATCCAGAACTTCGCGCTCGCGATTGGACAGTTTCTCGATCTCATTCTCCTTCACACCGCGTTGGTGAAAATATTGAACCACTTTTCGCGCGATGTGTCCGGTCATGGGTGAATTACCACCATGCACATCGGCGATGGCCTGGAGAATCTCGCTCTGCGGCGTGCGTTTGAGCAGGTAGCCGCTGGCGCCCGCAAGAAGCGATCTGAAAATTTTATCGCTATCCTCATACGCCGTGAGCATCAGGATCAACACCTCTGGCACGAGCGACTTGAGTTTCCGCACGCACTCGATGCCGTTCATCTTGGGAAGGTTAATGTCCACGAGAACCACATCGGGAACGTCTTTCAAGATTTCGGCCAACGCCTGTTCGCCGCTGTTGTAACAGCGCGTGCAGGCAAAGCCCTCGCGCTTGCCGATCTGGGCCGCGAGGTTGTCGCGTATCCAGTCGTCATCTTCGATGAGCGCCACTTTGATGGGTTTGTTCACGGTTTTGTTAGCTGCCTTCTGGTTCGAGTGTTGCGGGTCTGGCCTCATAATCATATCTCCACGAACATGTGTGTATCATCCGCTTCATGCGGACCACCTGCGCGGCAGATGCATCGTCACACTCGTGCCGCTGCCGGAGTTGCTTTCCAAATCGAATTTGCCGCCGATGGTTTTAAGGCGTTGTTTCATGTTCTTCATCCCCGCACCCGTCGGGTCGGCAAGTCCCTCACTCACGCCACGTCCGTTGTCGCTGATGACGATCACCATTCGTTTCTCAAGCTGAGTCAGTGCGATGCGAACTTCGGTTGCGCCCGCGTGCTTGAGGACGTTGTTTAATGCTTCCTTCACTGCCATGAACAGATTGTGCCGCTCCTCGGTTGTGACACGACGATCCGGCAAATCATGCGGAAGATCAAGGCGACAACGCACGCCAGTGTCTTGAAAGTATTCCTGCGCGTAGTGGAAGATGTAGTTCGCCAGATTTTCAAGCGAGTCGTTTCGCGGATTGATCGTCCAAACAATTTCATCCATCGCCCGAGTGATGTCGCGTACGGTGCGAGTGATGTTTTGAATGTGCGATTTGCCAGCCCCAGCCGGAGTCTCGCGGTCGGCGAGTTCCGTGACCATCGCTACGCGCGTGAGGCGCGAGCCGATGTCGTCATGCAAATCCTGCGCGATGCGGATGCGGAGATCAGCGAGTGCCCGCAGCCGCGCGACGCGAGCGCGATAAAACGCAGCGGCCAACACGATGGGCAAGGCGATGATTGCGGCGCGATACCAGCCCGTCTGCCAGTAATGCGGCTGCATGTGCATGTCCAGTTGCGCGCCGGAGTCGTTCCACACGCCGTCGTTGTTGCAGGCAATGACGCGGAAACGATAGCGGCCCGGCAGGACGTTGTTGTAGTAGGCGACGCGCCGATTGCCCGCATCCACCCAATCCACGTCCACGCCTTCCAACCTATATTTGAAACGGTTTTTTTCCGGAGCTTGAAGACTCAGTGCGGTATAATGAATCTCCACACCGCCGCTGCCGGGTGGAACTTCCAGCACGCTTTGCCGTCCGGCGTCTGCTTGCGCTGCCAGCAACATCTTCCGGTCGGCTGTCACTTCTTGTATCCGCACTTCCGGCGGAAGCTCGTTGGCTTTCACCTGTGGCTCGACTGCCACCACGCCACGGATCGTCGGAAACCAGATACGTCCATCGGTGCTCTTAAAGCCTGCGGGCTTGGCCACGCCGTTGAATTGCACGGTGGCCAGACCATCCTCGCGTCCGAACACGGTGCAGTTGATGCGAGAGATTTTTCTGGCATCGAACTCGTCAAATTGTTTCCGGCTCACGCGGAACAATCCACGCCGGCAACTCATCCAGAGATAATTCGCGTCGTCACCCACCACTTCAAAAATCTCATCGCTGAACAAGCCATCCTTCGTCGAGTAAGTCGTGAACCGCCCTGCCCTCAACCGGCTTAATCCGCCGCCGCGTGTCCCGACCCAGATGTCGCCCTCGCGATCTTCGTGGAGTGAACTGATGAAGTTATTGGGCAAACCCTGACGTTCGGTGTAATTGGAAAATCCTTTTCCCGACCACCGGCTGATGCCGCCGATGGTGCCGACCCAGATGTTGTTTTGCCGGTCTTCGCAGATGGCGGTGATGTTGTCGCCCGCGAGACCGTTCGTGATCGTGTAGGTTTTTGTCTGATCACCTTGGATCACGTTCAATCCTTTTCCTGTGCCGATCCAGACCTCACCCGTAGCAGTTTCATGGATGACACGGATGGGTGCGGAGATCAGGTTTGTCTGGGGCGGAAGAATGTTCCGACCATTCCGATCCAGTTTGTTCAGGCCGCGACCATAATCCATTCCGACCCACAGCCCGCCGTCCCGTGCCGGATGCAATGATAACACCGCGTCATCCGTCAGACCGTTGGTAGTGCGGATGGCGGTGATGACGCCGTTTGTGTTCATCTTGCTCAACCCCGCGACGAAACTTGCGACCCAGATCGCACCGGAAGCATCCTGGCAAACCGCGTTAGCCGTCAAACCTTGTTGAACGGTGATGTTCGAGAATCGAGCGGGCGTCAACCGATACAATCCGTCACGACAACCGAGCCAGATACTACCCTCGCGATCTTCAAAGACAGTGTGAACCGAATCTCCCATGGCCGCGTCGTTCAACGGCCAATTGATCACGGAGTCGCCACGCATCCGCACCACGCCCCGCACGGTTCCCACCCAGCGTTGGCCCGATTGATCCTCACGCACCGTGGAGATGATTTGCTGAAGCAGTTTTGTCACGCGCTCCACGGGCCGCGCTTCCGACAGTTTCACATAACGTAATCCGCCCGATCCGCCGAACCAGAGATTCCCCGCGCGATCCGAATACACGGTGTTCAATCTGGAGCGGATCGCGCCGAGACCGAAGTTCTCCTCGCTCACTGCGCCCTCCGCGTTGAGACTCCACATGCCATTCGGTGTCGCCACGCGGATGATGCCGAGCGCATCTTCGCAAATGGCGTTGACGGGGGCATCCGTGACGCCAGTTTTTTTGGGCAATGCGGAGAGCGTTCCTGACTTCAACTGCGCTAGGCCGGATTCAGTCCCGATCCAGAGTGAACCGTCCTTTGCTTCGGTGAGGCAACGCACATGGATGCTGGGCAGACCTTCATTTTTTGAAAACCGCGAAACTTTTCCGTCAACCCAATGAGCGAGGCCGCCGCTTTCCAACCCGATCCAGAGATCTCCGTTGGTGGTCACGAGCAGCGCGTTGACTGCGGGTGATTTTAATGGGGCAACAGAAAGCTCATCGAACGGCGTGAACCGGATGCCATCGAACCGCGCCAAACCATTCTCGCTGCCCACCCACAGATAACCATCGGGAGTCTGCGCGATGGCGCGGACGGAATTATGCGGCAACCCCTCATCCGCCTGCCACGAACGAACGCTATAGCGGGCGGGATCGGCTGCCGATGCGTTCATCACGATTGCGAAGGCAAGACAGGTCGGGCCGACATGCTGGGGCAAGGCGCAGCGATGGCTGATTGGGCTGGCGAAAGCTTTCAGGCGCGAAAACATGAACGCGCGGAGCATAGTTACACGACTAAAAAAATACAAAACAAACAAATAGTTACATGGATATGTAGCGCGTGGCATTGGAGTTTTCGTTGAAAGTTTTTTCCCGATGAGGTTATTTAATCCCTGTGTTCAATCTATTCTCGCCAACCCTTCAGCAGAGCCGACGCCGCGTCGCAGACAGAACAAATCGAAGCCCTCGTGGTCACTCGAATGGATTCACTTTGATTGAACTGCTAGTGGTCATTGCCATCATCGCCATCCTTGCCGCGATGCTTCTGCCTGCGCTCGCCAAGGCCAAGGAGAAAGCCTACACGACGCAATGTTTGAACAATCT
This sequence comes from Verrucomicrobiota bacterium, assembly GCA_043741175.1. Classification (GTDB taxonomy): domain Bacteria; phylum Verrucomicrobiota; class Verrucomicrobiia; order Limisphaerales; family JADLHS01; genus JADLHS01. Next base: position 1,151 of record JAYUAV010000353.1, on the reverse strand, counting down.
CAAGCAACTCACCCTTTGTTGGACGATGTATTCGGGCGATTTCAATGAGTCCTTGGTGCGCAACTGGACCAGCGGCACTGGCTCAACCGACTGCTCTTGGATCAAAGGCAATGCGATGGTGGACTCCATACTTCTACAAACCAACAACATCAAAAATGGAGCTCTCTACAGATACAACACCTCGATGGGTGTTTACAAATGCCCCGCTGACCGCGCCACGATAGGTGAGACAAGCCCCAGCGCACCCAAGTCAGCCTATCCCCGGGTTCGGAGTTATTCCATGAGCATTGGGATGAATTGGATCAATTGGGTTGATTGCAGTGTATCTGACGGCTTTGTTCCTCCCGGTCTAACCACGCCGCGCACTCCATATAAAACAAGCCTTATCGCCAACCCTAGTGCCTCGCAAGCATCCGTTTTTCTTGATGAAGACGAGTACAGCATAGACAACGGCGCCTTCGGCATCGCAGGGTTGGGAACAGGTGCCACGCCCGCATTGTTCAACTGGAATACTCCCGGAAAACGCCATGGTCGTGGATGCGTCATCTCCTTCGCTGACGGCCATGCGGAATACTGGAAGTGGTCGGGTGAATTTCTTTTCTCCAAGAGTGCCGATTTGCTGAATTTTACCATTCCACCCAGCACCCCCGGAAACGTGCGCGACTATACGCGACTTCAGGGAACCGTCGCCCCGTAATAACATCACAAACACTTTCATCCATTTCCCTTCAACCATAAACTCAAGACACAACATGAAAATAAATCCAAACATCCACACTCGCCCCGGGAATAATCTGGCGCGATTCAAACTGCTGCTGGCGGCCCTGGCCGCCTCGGCGATCACTGCGACCCAGGCCCAGGTGCCTGTATTCACAAACATCTGGAATCTGTCGGCTGGCAACTTCACCGGCCTTCCTGCGAATGCCGGCAACAACTGTCGAGGCATCGGCGTCAACCCGGTGACAACAAACGTCCTGTATTTCAGCAGCACTGGCGGCACTAACAATGGCAACAGCCATGTCGGCACCCTTGCTTTTGCCAACGGTAGCAATTATTTGGCTAACTTAAACGGCACGAATATCAGCGGCGGAACGGTGGGCACGGAGGGTGTCCGCGTTTCCGATGACGGGTTTGTCTATGGTATCAACCTG
>JAYUAV010000352.1:0-11545 GCA_043741175.1 Verrucomicrobiota bacterium | reverse complement strand
CAAATATACAAAACCCCTCCAAGGAGCCAGACCGGCATCAAAGGCAAACAACTCAACGCCTCTTGGGATCACGCTTACCTCCAATCCCTCCTCGGATTTTAATGCGTAGGCCCTGACCATAATGGGCTGCCGCATTGCAGTCCTTGCGGCTTTCCGCTAAAATCAGCGTATGAAAATCCGAGCTGGCATCATCACGGTTTCCGATCGCGCTTCACGCGGACTTTACGACGACCTCGGTGGGCCTGTGTTGAAGAAAGCGGCGGACGAATACGGTTGGAGTGTTGCAGCGGAGTCTCTCGTTCCTGATGAACGGCGCGACATCCAAAGCGCCATCCGTGATCACATCGCCAAAGGTTGCAACCTCATCCTCACTACCGGCGGCACGGGCGTGGCATTGCGGGATGTGACGCCGGAAGCCGTGCGGGAGATCGCCGTGCGCGAGCTTCCCGGCTTTGGCGAGGTGATGCGATCTGAGTCCATGAAGATCACAAAGAACGCGATCCTCTCACGCGCACTCGCCGTGGTGGTGGACAAGGCTCTGGTGATCTGTCTGCCGGGAAAACCGAGCGGTGCGGTGGAGTGTTTGAGTTTCGTGGTGGGCGCGATCCCGCATTGTGTCGAAGTCTTGCAGGAAGTGCCGACGAATTGTTGAGAGATGGCCCAACGCCTTTGGAGCAGGGGGGAAATTCCGTGAGATAATTGTTCCGACCCTGAACAGGTCGGGGTTGTAGCAGCGCGACAATTGCCAACTGGGTGTGACTCGAAGTGGCGGTCACGAACTTTGCCGGAGCGTGGCTGTCCTCAGCCGCAGCGGGTGGAAAGACAGCAGACGCCTGAATTGTACACACGCCTCGGTTAGCATTTGTACGCGTTGCAACTAGGGACAGCCGCACTCCGCCCGTCAGCAACTGCCCGCCACTTCGGGTCGCACTTTTGCAAAACGCCCGACTTGCCATTGGGCAGTGCCCTGTTATAAAAACGAACAACAATGTCGCGCAAAAAACAATTGGTGGTCCTTCTTCTCGCGACTCTGGCGATCACGTCGTTGGTGAGCCATGTCGTAGCGCGTGCCTTTCATATCCGCACGCTGGCGGTCACGCCATTAAGTTTTGGTTCAACCAACCAACCCGTGGACGGCATCGTCGCTGGATCGTCGCTGATGTTTTACGGAGTCGGGTGGTCCGAAGTCACGCGCACCTTGAAGATGAGAATGCAGGGTTGGGCTGTGCCGGCAGGTTCGGTGATTGAGATGGAGGTGTTGCAAGCTCAAGTACCGTCTGCTCGCGTCACATTTCTCGGCATCGGCGTCTCCGATCTAAACGAGAACTATGTGTCCGACTTCCGCGCAGAGATCGTTCCCATGCGCTCGGCATTGGCTAGCTTGTGGGCTGCTCATTCAGAGTGGCCGCTGGCCCGGCGCGTCATCTCACAATACCCGCTATCGTATTTGCGGATGCTGTTTCCAACCGCAGGCCGTTCCACAACCATCATGGTCGGCGCTCGCGAAGTTCTGCGAGCCCTCCGCCCCTCAAAAAAATCAGCAGAGCCAAGTGAGCGCGCCGTCGTGGCAAGCGAAAACAACACCCATCAAGAAAACATCACGTCATGGCCGGAAGCGCGGTTGCTTCGCAACATCGGCGACCTGCGCGCCAGCGCAGGCGGGAATTTTGCGTTCAACGGCCCGAAGCGCGATGCTTTGTTTCGGTTCATGAAGCGCGGTGACGAGATGGGAAAAATGGTCATGCTAGTCATGCCTTTGTCTCCCACATATCAAAAAGAATTTCTTAACGAAGGAGTCCAGCAGCAATTCAACGATGTGCTCGCCGAAGCACAAAAGAAAACTCCTGACGCATTGTGGATTCGCCTCGACGCCAGGCCGGAGTTGAAGTCCAACGAACTTTACTGGGACCTCGTCCACCTCAACGCGCCCGGACAGGCCATCGCCTCAAAGATTGTTCTCGAACAACTCGCGGCGGCAGGCATCCGATAATATCAACCGCCAGCCTGAGCCAACTTCAGCACGATGTTGTCGCACATGTGTCCGACGTTCTGGAACTTTTGCAGTTCGGCGAAGTTGAACTTGATCTTGAAGTGTTTCTCCACGGCCACCACCAGTTCAATGTGGTTGAGTGAATCCCAGTCCTGCACGTCTGGCGCGCTCGTCTTGTATTTAAGCTGGATAGAATCGTTGTTCAGCACATCGCGGAAGATGTCCGTCACTTCGGCAAGCACTTGATCAAATGTTTTAGGCATAAAGCTGTTTGATTCTGTCAGGGTTGGCTCGCGAGTTAAAGCATTTCAGACGCAGCATTGATGAGCAGGTTGGTTCCGTTGACGTGCAGCGGCGCGTTCAGAAAAAACTCCACCGCCTCGGCCACTTCCCCCGTCGTCAGCAATCGCTTCAAGGGATGTTGGCTCGTCATCTGTTCCACGATCCGCTCGTCCGTGTCGCTGGTCAGCTTCGTCGCCATGTAGCCGGGTGAAATGCAGTTGGACGTGATGCCATAAACCGCGTTCTCCGCTGCCCAAGATTTTGCGAGCGAATGGAGATACGCCTTGGCCGCCGTGTATTCGGCGTAGCCCGCAGGAGGCCGCCCTGCAAGCGTGGCCGTGAGCATGGTGACAATCCGCCCGCCTTTCTTCTCGCGAAACTTTGTGATGACGCGTTGGGTAATCTCGACGGTAGGGAGAATATTTTGTGCGAAGCCATTCTTGAAAACATCCAGCCCCGTCCTGTGAAAATGCTTCTTCGCAATGGGCGAGGAGATGGCGTTGTTGACGAGAGCATCCAGACCGATCTCGTCCGTCCTCTTGAGTAACGCTTCCATGTCGGCGGCGTTCTTGAAATCGCACTGGATGCCTCGTGCATTGGAAAATGTCTGCTCCAGTTCGCGCGCCTTGTCAGCGGAACTGTTGTAGGTGAACCAGACTTCGTTGGCCGCGTTCTGCGCCAGCTTGCGCGTGATGGCTTCGCCGAGACCTGACGCACCGCCGGTGATGAGTATTTTCATAACAATCCCACGAACAATTTGCCTCTCGCGACCTTCACGTTGTTTTGGTTGATAAACTGAAAACTGATCTCCGCCGTCCGCACCGACTCGTGGAAGTCCGAAACCTCCGCGTTCAGCATCACAGTATCATTTAGATAAACCGGTTTGTGAAACTTGATCTCCTGCGACTGGATCACGACCGACTTCACCGGCAGACATTCGCCGATGAAGTAGGACAGGAAGCCGTTGAGGATGTTCCCGTGCATGATTTTTCCGGCGAAACCTTTCGCACGCGCAGCGTCATCGCTCACATGATACGGATTGCGGTCGTTGAACGTCTTGATGAATCCGTCGTAAACCATTTCCGACACGACAAACTCGCGCGTGAACTTCGCGCCCTTGGGCAGCGGGCTTAAGGATGAAGATTCTACTTCGGACATATAAACACTTTGAAGTCTTCGCGCTGTTTCAAGTCCAGCTCCCATCTGCCTCCGCTCTTGGTGAATCCCATCTGCGCGTAAAGCTCTTTGACCATCGCATTCTTCGAGGTGGGAAGATATTCGCCAATCAGCTTCTCGATGCCCGCATCGCGCGCGTGCTTGACCATCTGATTGACGGTGAACTCCTCCATGCCGCGCTTCAACACGCGACAGCTCATGATCCACGTATCAATGAATGCCGTCTTGTCCGTCTGCCGCTTGAGAATCACCAGTGCGATGAGTCCGTGATCGCCAAACTTGTCCTCCAGGCTGAACGAAAGCGTGAGGAACTCCTGTGACTGGCTCATGGCCTTCACGTCGGGCTCTGTGTAACGAACCGTGCGCAGGTTGAACTGGTTTGATCGTTGCGTGAGCTGCGCGATGCGAGGGATGTTGAAATCGTCGAACGGTTTCACGACGGAAACCATTTCGAGACTCTTGAGATAGTCGTCAATGTTCGTGAAGGATTTTTGCACCTCCGTCCGCGCGATCTCCTGCTGATATTGTTTCGTGCGCGCAAAATCCTCCTCCGAGAATGAAGCCGTCTCGAACAGATTCAACGAGCGCAAAAACGAAACGTAGAGCGCGGGGTCTTCCGGCAATTCAGGCACAGTCACCGCAGGCAGATGTTCGCGCACCAGATTCCGCTCGAACGGATTGTCGTCCACGAACACCATCGAATCGAAACCGATGTTCAGTGTCTGCTGGATGAGTTTGATGTTGTCGGCCTTGTTGTTCCAGTTGGCCACAAACACGGCAATGTCATCAAGCCGCAGTGTCATCTCCGGATGATCACGAAACGGTTTCTTCGCTGTCTCATCCTCGTTCTTGCTGCACACCGCAAGGATGATTCCGCGCTGCTTGAGTTCGCGCGCCCATTCCTGCAACGCATCGAACGCGTGTCCCATGCCGAGTTCGCCGACCTGAATGCCCTCCATACCGTCGTCACCGATCACACCGCCCCAGACCGTGTTGTCGAGGTCGAGGATCAAACATTTCTTGAAGTTCCCGCTCACGGCCTTGATGACATCGGTGATGACCTTGGCAACCGGCGGCAGAAACTCGAGCGCGAACGCGACCTTTGACATGACGTAAAGTCTAGGATCGTGCGCGTTCGCATAACCAACATGGCTCGCCAACGTTGCGATGTCCGCAATGAAGACTTGCTTGTGTTCCTGCGCCAGAGTCATCAAACCGCAGTTCAACTTACGAAGCTGAAACAGAAACGAACTCGGCGCGCGGTTCGCAAAGTTGCCGAACACACCGTCGTTGAGTTCAACTAGGTTGAACTGAATGATCTTCGCCTTGGAATTCGATGCGATGTTCTGCCACCAGTTTTTGAGATCGGAAAGAATCTGATCCGCGAACAGCGGTTTTGCTTTTGGATCGAGATGGGTAAATCGTTTCCAGAGCTTCTCGGACGAGAGATAGAGGACGACGAACTCAGGATTCGAGTGATACAACTCGCTGTCCGTATCCAGAATCTGCCGGTCTAACTGATCGTAGTCCGCCTCGAAGATTTCAAAATTGATCTTCTCCTCGAAGCCATGTCCCCGGATGGCCTTGGCCAGAAACTGCGTCGCCGAATCTCCCAACAACGCCAGTCGCCGCACCGGCAGGCCGGAAAAGTCCTTGGTCAGATTGCGTTTGAGGTCTTTGAAAAGCATGGCGACAAATCGCGATCAACGTAACTAGAACTGGAAATAAATGAAAGGCGAGGCATCGGTCGCGCCCAGCAAGACAAGCAGCAACAACAGCGCGGAGTAGCCAGCAATCCGCACGGCCAAGGATTTCTGCGGCAGTTCCAGTGCGAGATTGCGGTCTTTGCGAACGATCAGATGCACAACAAACACCGCCGCGACTGCTGCGAGGATGAACGGTGAGTTCAACCTCGTGCCGCTGTGTTCCCAGGCAAAGATTCGTTTCATATACAGGAAAGCATCGCCAATTGTCTGTGCGCGAAAGAAAACAAACCCCACAAACACCACGCCCAACGTCAGTAGATGCGCGCAAATCGTGACAGGAATTTTGACCGTGAGCATTTTCTTCCACGGCTTGAGCGGATCCCAGACCGTCCAGAGTTTATGGATGACAAGCGCGAGGCCGTGGATGCCGCCGAAGATCACGTAGTTCCAACTTGGCCCGTGCCACAACCCAACGAGCAACATCATCAGGAAGATATTCGTGCAAACGCGGAGGTGGGGATACGGATTGTTGCGCGTCGCCATTTCGAGCGGGAGGAAAAGGTAATCACGAAACCATTTCGAGAGCGTCATGTGCCAGCGTCGCCAGAAGTCCGTGATGGAGGTTGCGCTCAGGGGCATCTGGAAATTCTCAGGCAGCTTGAAACCCAGAATGCGCGCGAAGCCGATGGCCATCGCCGAGTAGCCCGCGAAGTCACAGTAGATTTGTACGGTGTAACCCATCAACCCCGCCACCAATGTGACCGCGTCAAACTGTTGCGGCGACGCAAACGTCTGCGCGACCGGACCTGCGATTTGATCCGCGATCACCAGCTTCTGCACCGCACCAATTAATACATAAGACAGTCCAATCTCAATGTCCTCGGCGGATGCGCGGACGCGCTCCTTGAATTGTGAGATCAATTCCCCGCTGCGCACAATCGGCCCGGACAGAAGCTTGGGGAAGAACGTGAGGAACAACGAATAATCCCGCGCACTGCCACAAACAGGAGTCCGCTCGTAATAAACATCCAACACATAGCCGAGACTGGCGAACGTGTAGAAGGAAATCGCCGGCGGCTGTACGATGTTCAAGTGCGGAATCTTGAGGTTGATTCCCGCGAGACCAAGCAATGCCGAAATGTTTTCGAGCAGAAAGTTGCTGTATTTGAAAAAGCACAGCAGTCCGAGACTGACCGTCATGCTGAGAATCAACAGTCGCTTGCGGAGTTTTGCGTCCGTTGTCTGCCCCAGCTTCCGCGCGATGGAAAAATCCATCAACGCCGTCAAGCCGATGAAGACAACGCACGGCAGACTCCAACTGACGTAGAACGCGACGCTTGCTAGCAGCAGAAACCACTTGTCCGGGCCAACGTTCTTGAGGTAAAGCCTGACCAGCACGACGACCGCGAAGAACAGAATAAACTCGAAAGAGGTGAATATCATTCTCGCGGTCTGATTCTTTGGCGGTGAGGGCTAGACCTTCTTCTCCAAAATAAAACTTCCGAGCGCGAGCGTATCGAGGCCGTTATCATAGAAGCACCGGATCGCGTCGCGGGGATGATTCACAATCGGCTCGCCCATCACGTTGAATGACGTGTTCAACAACACAGAATCGCCCGTGAGCTTCTCGAACTCGTGCAGCAAACTCCAAAACTTGGGCGCGAATTCCTTCTTCACGGTCTGCGGACGCAGTGTGCCGTCTGCGTGAACCACCGCAGGCACGCGCTTGCGCTTGGCTTCCTTGCAGGTGAACGACGTGATCATGAAGAACTCATCGCGGCAATTTTCGAGGTAATCCTCCTTCCGCTCCCAGAGCAGCGACGGACAGAACGGGCGGAAACCTTCGCGGAATTTCACGCGGGCGTTGATGATGTCCTTGTATTCGGGCTTGGCGGTGCTCATCAGGATGGAGCGTGCGCCAAGTGCGCGAGGCCCGCTTTCCATGCGACCTTGGAACCACGAGCAGATTTTCCCTTCGGCGAGCTTTCCCGCCATGTGTTCCGCCACGTTGTCCACGCGCTTGTATTCGATGCGGCGCAGCTTGAGCGTTTCTTCGATTTCCTTGTCCGAGTATTCCGGCCCCCAATACAAATCTTCGATGGGATGAATCGGCGCGTCCGGGTTCGCCGCAAAATAAGCGTGTAGCGCGGCGCCGACCGCGAGGCCGGAGTCGCCCGGATTCGGATACGTGTGATGCTTGGCGATCTTGCCGGATTCCCAGAGGCGTTGGTTCAATTTCACGTTCAACATCACCCCACCAGCGGCAGAAAGATTCTTCGTGCCTTCGCGTTCCATCCACGGATAAATGATCTCCTTGGCTTGTTCTTCGAGAACGCGCTGACCTTCGGCAGCAATATTCGCCGCGCCATGTTTTTTGACGAGATCGCGGATTTCGTAGGCTTCGTCGAAGTGCCATTGGATCGCGCCGCCTTCGGTCCAATAACAGTTGCGCCCGAAGTCGTGTGCTTCAACCATCTCGCCATTGCGGTACTTGGGAGTGAATTTATCCAGCACACCTTGGCACTTGGTGTAATCTCCGTACGGCGCAAGCCCCATCGTCTTGCCCTCACCGTCGCCGTGCCACCAACCGAGACCTTCTGTGACGTTGCTGTAAAACCAGCCGAGCGAACCCGCGTTGGGAAAGGTGTGGAGCTTGGTGATCTTTCCATTTTCTCCACGCCACAGTCCTCCAGAAAGACCATCCCCAGAGCCATCTATCGTCACGATCAACTGCTTCTCGCGGCTGCCGCTGGTGTAATACGCCGAAGCCGCGTGCGCGAGGTGATGTTCGACATGGACGATTTCAGTCCGAGGGTGTAGCGGAAAATTTTTGATATAGAGCGGAGGCTTAACATCGGGCTTCTTGAGGAGTTCACGCACGAACTCAACCGCTTGGCGTTTGCGTGTGAACTTTTCCCGCTTCGCCCCCTTGAGATCAAAAAGGAAATTCAGTTCATGAACGCTGCACTTTGCGGGCACCGCTACCGCATCCAGGTCCGCCATCGTCAGATTTTGCGACTTGAGACAATACTCAATCGAATGGATGGGCAGCCCGGCATAATGTTTCATGCGCGTGAAGCGCTCTTCTGCAACGTCAGCGACGATGCGTCCATCTATGATGAGTGCCGCACTGCTGTCGTGTCCGAGATGTATCCCAAGAATATTCATTATGATGAAAGATAAAGGTTATTGCTGAAACGACGGAGAAGCTCCATGTGGACTGTGCAGTAAAAGCCAGCGTGTCGGTCTGAATGATTTGTGCATTGTGGGGCGAAGGGTCATGCAGCAACCGATGTAAATCAACGCCAAAATCCACTGTTTCAAGGGTGCAGACGCATCATGCCACTGTCCTAGATCACAACTGCGCCAGCACCTTCTTGTGTGCGGAAGTGAACGCGAGCTTGCGAAGTTGCGCGAGCTTGAGCCAGCGTCCTGATATTTTCTGTGAAGGCTTGGCGAGATCAGCACGCCACGCCTCCAGCGTGATACGGTAGCGGGTGATGGAGTGTTTGATGGTACAGAGAGGTTTTCGAGCAATGAACTGAAACTGCGCGGGCGCGCTTTTTTTTGTCAGGTCAACTTCGATGTTTGGAAACTCCCAGAGATGGGCGTTCACCACGCCTGCGGAACGCTGGCGGACAAGATAGTTGCCGTCACGCTCGACAATGAATGCGATGAAGCGTCGCGCGGTGGCGGCTTCGCGTTTGGCGAGGTTGGGAAGTTGCTCCTGCAAATTCTTTTTTTGCGCGACGCAGTGTTTGTTGATAGGGCATGTGCCGCAGTGCGGCGAGCGCGGGGTGCAGATGAGCGCGCCGAGTTCCATGAGTGATTGGTTGAAATGCGAACAAGCGGCGTGAGACGTGAGGCGTGAGGCGCGAGCGACCAATTCTTCCGCAAGCTGCCAGAGTTGTGCGGTGGTGTTCTTCTCGCGCGGATCGGTTGTGATCCCAAAGACGCGGGTCAAAACGCGGATGACGTTGCCGTCAACAATCGGGCGAGATTGATTGAAGGCGATGCTGGAAATCGCACCCGCTGTGTAACGTCCGATGCCCGGCAGCGCGAGTATGTCCTCGAATTTTTCCGGGAAACTGCTCGCATGTTGCGCCACGATTTGCTGCGCTGCGCGTTGCAGGTTGCGGACGCGGGTGTAGTAGCCGAGACCTTCCCAAAGTTTGTGTATCTTGTCAGCGCGAGCGTTGGCCAGCACTTCAATAGTCGGGAGTGCCCGCATCCAACGCTCCCAATACGGGATGACGGTCTTGACCTGCGTTTGCTGAAGCATGATCTCGGAAACCCAAATCGCGTAAGGATCGCGAGTGCGTCGCCACGGTAAATCGCGTGCGCTGATGCCGAACCAATCCAAAAGTAACGGCGCGAGTTTGCTCGTGGTGTGGTGCGTGGTGTGTGATGCGTGAACTTCCATTTTCGTTGCGAATGATTGCGGGGTTGGGCGGGTGGCGAAAAGAGAATTCTCCGCTTCGAGTGAAGTTCAACTTGTCGCTTGCTGATGCCAGCGGGCACGGCCTAACGTCAGTGCATGACTCTGGAAGACCATCTCGGCGACATCATTCGCAAAGCACGCGGGATGTCTGATATTTCTCTGGCTGCGGCGGCGGGTGCGGCGGGTCTGACCGAAACGGAACTCTCGTCGCTCGAAGACGCGGGGACATGTTCCAAACGACCCAACTTCGCTGCGCTCGCGATTGAGATTGGTTTGAACGTCGCGAAGCTCGAAAGCATCGCGAATGGTTGGTTGCCTGCGAAGAAAGATTTGAGCGCATGGCGGCATTTGAGGATGTTCACCTCATCTGACGATTCGCTGTCGGTGAATTGTTATCTCGTGTGGGACGAAACCTCGCGCGAGGCCGCATTGTTCGACACGGGATTTGATGGTAAGGCGATCCTCGACACGCTCACGGCGGAGCGGCTGCAATTGCGCCACATCTTCATCACGCACTCGCACTATGATCACATTCACGCGCTGGGCGACATCCGCGCGGCGCAACCGGACGCCGGTTTGCACACCAGTTCAAAGAACGCACCCGCCAAACAACGCAATCAATCCGGCGAAATGGTTTCCCTCGGCGACTTGCGCGTCAGTCATCGAGAAACTCCCGGCCACGCGGAGGACGGGGCCACTTACGTGATCAGCCACTGGCGTCACTACGCGCCGGATGTCGCGATTGTTGGCGACGCGATCTTTGCCGGTTCGATGGGGCGTGGGAATGATTCATGGGCCTTGGCGCGACAGAAAGTGCGCGATCAAATCCTCACGCTCCCGCCAGAGACGTTGCTTTGCCCAGGTCACGGCCCGTTGACGACCGTGGCGGAAGAGTTGGCAAGCAATCCATTTTTTTGAATCACTCATAGCCTGCTTGACATACCAAGTCTGTCTTCGCAAATTCCGCCCACTGGTTCAACGATCCATTCGGTCATTTCGGCCAACCTGATCGGCAGCCAGTTTGCGTTTCCATTCATGCTATGAAGCGATTTTCGATGCAGTCCATTTACAGATGGATCCAAACGCCATTCCGAGAACGCCGTCTCAAGCTTTATCAAGAGGTCATTCGTCCCACTTCTCAAACCACGATACTTGACGTGGGTGGAAGCCCTTGGTTCTGGACTGGATTGGCCATCACCGGAAAGATCACGGTTCTAAACCCAGACGAGTTGTCAGCAGAAGTGAAGGCGGCTTATCCGGCATTCCAGTGCGTGGGAGGCGATGGTTGCAACATGACCTATCCCGACGGGAGCTTTGATGTCGGTTTTTCCAACAGCGCCATTGAACACGTCGGCACGTTCGAGAAGCAAAAGGCGTTTGCGTCTGAGATGCGTCGCGTCGGAAAAACGATCTGGGTGCAGACTCCCGCGCGTGAATTTCCCATCGAGCCGCATTTCATGGCTCCGTTCATCCATTATTTTCCGCGCTGGCTTCAACGCAAGACTGTTCGCTGGTTCACCCTCTTTGGTCTCACGACGCGGCCCACTCCGATACAGATCGAAAACATGCTCAACGAAATTCGCCTGTTGAATCATCGGGAGATGCAGGAGTTGTTTCCCGATTGCGAAATCCATCGGGAAAAGTTTTTCGGCCTCACAAAAAGCTACATCGCAATCCGCCGAAATCGCCACTGAATGGACCTCGCTCGGTTTGCAGGAGCAGCAAGTGTTTCTCTCTACCTGATCCCTGGCTGTTGCGGAAATCAGGTTGCACACCTAGAAAGCAACGGCGTAAGCGGGGTTCGGTAGCGGTTGTTGCGCTGCGACAACCCCGCCCGATCAAGGTCTAATCCCTTTCGGAAATACCCGAACGGCTGGGCTGTGGTATTGACGGAGCGCCGGTCTGCGACCGGCTTTGCGGTTGGAAACCTTCGGCCCGTGTGGTGTTTCT
>JAYUAV010000351.1:0-2548 GCA_043741175.1 Verrucomicrobiota bacterium | reverse complement strand
CGGCTTGATCCGCCAGATCGAACAGGTGGTCGAATACGAAACGCAACGGCTCGAAGGCAACACCGCCGCCGAGCGTGAGAAGGCTGTCAATCAACTCGCGGCTGAAGGGCGGTTGCAGGTCGCAGAGCTTGCGCGCCAGACTGCGAGCATCAAGGCAGACACGAGACGCAAGATCGGTGGGGCAGAAGCGAAGGTTGTGGAGATGAAAGGCAAAGCGGAGGGCGAAGGCTTCGCGCAACAAGTCGCGGCAGCGGGTAGCGCGGCGGATTACAACGCGCTCCAGTTCGCCAAGCAATTGCCTGAGCGCGTGAAGCTCTCGCTCATCTACGCAGGCAACGGCACGTTGTGGACGGATTTGGAAAAGGCTTCCGTCGCGCCGATGGAATTGCTCCGTCGCACGAGTTCGGGAACAGAGTCGCTGAAAAAGTGAAAGGCAACATTATGGCTGAATTCAACTACTACAAATTCCATCGCCGCCGGCAGACGCTCAAGATGGCCGGCTGGCTGGCGGTCGCGGTGGGATTGTTTTTCGTACTCGATATGTTTTTCAAAGAGCCGATGCCCTTCAACAAGCGCACGACGGTGTTCGCCGGATTGGGTCTGCTTGTCGCGGGTGGCTTTTTGCTGAATGCGGGCTACAAGCTGCCCGTTGCTGAGGCCATTGAGATCATCCATCAAAATGGTAAGGATGGGATCACCGCGTCCGAACTCGTCCACCTCATGCGCGTAGATCGTCTCACCGCCAACCGCATCATCGCAGTGCTGATGGAGAAAGGTTTTCTCAAATCGTCGAGCAGACGGAATGACGCGGAGGAAGTATTTGATGCGGTGAAGTAGGGGGAAATCTCCAAGCACCAACATCCAAGCTCCAGAGAAGCACCAAATTCCAATCCTCAAACATCGTCACTTCGATACGTTCGGTTGTTTGAGGCTTGGAATTTCTCTGGATGTTGGTGCTTGATGCTTTTGCCGTCTGTTCCGAAATACTCTTGGTAACACCGCGCTTTTCTTCTACCCTCCGCACATGATTCACGTCGGCATCGGCTACGATGTTCATCAATTGGTCGCGGGACGAAAGCTCGTTCTCGGCGGCGTGGAGATTCCACATACCAAAGGGCTCGACGGTCACTCGGATGCGGATGCATTGATGCACGCCATCTGCGACGCCATCCTCGGCGCGCTTGGCGAAGATGACATCGGGCATTTTTTCCCGAACACAGATCCGCGTTGGAAAGATGTGCCGAGCAAAATCTTTTTAGAGGAAGCCGCGCGACAGGTGTTGCAGCGTAATGGTCGCATCGTCAACGTGGATGCCACGGTGATCGCGCAAGCGCCGAAGATTTATCCGCACATCGCCGCCATGAAGGCGTGTATCGCAGATGCGCTTGGCGTGCGCGAAGCTCAGATCGGCATCAAAGCCACGACGAATGAACTCATGGGATTCATCGGACGTGAAGAAGGCATCGCTGCGATGGCGGTGACGAGTGTGGATTTGCCTTAACCACGAATGGACACGAACAAACACGAATTGGATTTGGCAGGTAGGGCGGGCAGTCCTCTGCCCGCCGCGAACGTGGTAGCGCACTCACATCGTCGGAAACTTCTCAACCATTTCGTGTCAGGCGACGACGGCGCGCACGGAGTGACGCGCCCTACCATGATTCGTGTCCATTTGTATTTATTCGTGGTTTGAATTATGCCTAAAGCCGAAGTCAGTTGGAAACGGGTCACCGAGGAAGGTGAGAAACTCCAAGTCACCGCGCAGCGCGTGGGTGGCGAATGGAAATTCTCTCACCGCGCCAAACGCTTTGACCAATGGGAGGTCGTGGCTGAACCGCCATTGGAAGATTGGATGGAACTGCTCGATGCCGTAGAACGCCTGATCAACCGCCGCCGCCTGCAACCCGTCCACGAAGAACTCATCCGCAGACGCATCAGGGAGAAGTTTCCAGAGGCGGGGGTTTGAGCAGGTGAGGTTGGTTTGCAGCCTAGCTTGGTATTAGGCGACGTGTGTCTCATCGAGACACTCAAGTAAGCCAAGGCAATCGCTCGATAATCCAGTGCCATGCTTGATCACCCCAACGACCGCAAGAATAAGCCACAGCCAATGCAACGGCAATTGCGGTGACTGCTAATCCCCAACCGCCACCAAAAATCCCCCAACCCATCCAAGTGCCGATGCCAGCACCGAAAATCAAACCGCACCAGAAATGTATCCAGTAGTGGTGTGAGCCAGCGATGTAGTCGTCCTTCTTTTTCATGACGCGTGAAAGTCGCCTAACATCTAACTAGGCTTTGAGTTTTGCAGCCTGTCTCGGTTCATGCGAGCGACTGTATTCCCGTCGGATATTTCTGTCCAGAATGGATTCTGGTTTCGTCCCGTTGGGACGTTTGACAATAGCCCAGTGCTTCAGCACTGGGTTGGTCGGGAAGTTTTCCAAGTCCCGAAGGGACGGCTGAAAAACCTCCCACTGGGCATCGGTCGTCCCTTCGGGACTTGGGATTGTTTTTGCGGGAACCCGGCGTTGAAACGCCGGGCTATTGTCGG
>JAYUAV010000350.1:0-4123 GCA_043741175.1 Verrucomicrobiota bacterium | reverse complement strand
CTTCATTCTCGCGCGGAGTCAGGTTCTCAAAATCCTTGGACGACTTGCCTGCCTGTTGGAATGACGCCACGACTTTCCGCGCGATGTGGCTCGTCATGGGTGAACCTCCGCCCTGAACTTCGCGCATCGCATCGAGCAATTCCGCTGGCGGTGTTTGCTTGAGCAGGTAACCCGTCGCGCCTGCGGTCAACGCTTGAAAAATAAGATCGGTGTTTTCGTACACAGTGAGCATCACGATCTGTGTGCCGGGCAGTTGCGGCTTCAACTGGCGCACACATTCAACGCCGTTGATGCCAGGCAAATTAATGTCCATGAGGACGACCTGCGGTTTGTGCTTGGGCAAATCCGCGAGTGCTGCCTCGCCGCTGGCGTGCTGGCTCACGCACTCGAAGCCCTCGGACAGCTCGATGAGTTTCGAGAGGCTGCCGCGCAAGCGCGCGTTGTCTTCAACGATGGAGACGCAAATGTTTGCGGCGGGTTGTTCTGTTGCTCGTGCCATTTTCTTTGGTTTCATAATGTTCAACCTATGATGTCGTCGTCGCCAGTCGCCAGTTCTGGTGAGCGGGGCGAAGAGTTGATTGTTTAATTATTGATGGTTGATAGTAAAACTCTGACGACCATCAACTCACAATACTATCAACTCTCATCGCTACTTTCGTTCCTCTGCCCGGCTCGCTGGTAATGATGCATTGCCCGCCGATTGTCTCCAAACGCTTGCGAAGATTTTCCAATCCGTGCCCGGAGGAAATCCGTCCAGCACTCGTTGCCTCTCCACTCTTATTGCCGCCTTCGATGCCGCAGCCGTTGTCCTCGATGCTCACGGTGAACGACTGTGGTTCGAGCGCGAGGCGCAGCCACACCTCCGAGGCGCGCGAATGTTTGACGATGTTGTTCAACGTCTCTTTGATCGCGAGAAATAAATTATGTCGCACCTCGGCACGCAGCGGATGGCCGGGTAATTCCGCCGGCAGATCAAGGCGGCAACGCACGCCTGCCACGCCAAGATATTCCTGCGCGAACTTGGTGACGTACGTGACCAAGCTGTCCAGCGAGTCATTGTGTGGGTCCACAGCCCACACGATTTCATCCATCGAGAGCGTGAGTTCGCGGGCCATCTCAGAAATCTGCCCGACGTGATTGTGAATATTCTCCACGGAATCGCGCCGGGCCAATTCACTCAACAACGAGATATGCGTCAACCCTGCGCCGAGATCGTCGTGAATGTCCTTGGCGATGCGGGTGCGATCCCGCTCCACCGCGCGCTGACGCTCGGCGATTTCCAGCTTGCGCCGGAGTCGTCGCAATCCAACCCGCCGCACGGTGATCACAACCCCCAGCACCAGCGAAGCGACCGCCAGCAACCTGAACCACCACCGCTCGTAGAAGCGCGGTTCAACGTCGAGCGCGAGTTCTGCGCCATGCTCGTTCCACACGCCGTCGTTGTTGCATGCCGTGACTTGAAACGTGTAATGACCCGGCGGCAAAAAGTTGTACCGCACCGAACGCAACGTCCCCGCCTCAATCCATCCGCGATTCAATCCCTTGAGCCGATAGCGGAAACGCACGCGATCCGGCGATGTGAAACTCAGCGCGGTAAATTCAAAATCCACAAACCGTTTCCCCGGCAGCACGACATGTGTCGCGGGCGATTCTTTGCTTCCGGCTATTGTTTGTTGCGTCTCGCCATCCACCAGCATTCGTTCGATGACCACCAGCGGCGGGAGCGAGTTGACGGAAACTTCATCCGGCTTCACCGCTACGACTCCGTTCAATGTGGAGAACAGCAAACGTCCGTCTCGCGTGCGGCACGCCGCCGGTTGGTAACCGCCGGAACATTCCTCCGATGGCAATCCGTCATAGCGACCATACGACGTGAGATTGATCGTGCTGCCTGCCTTGCTCTGAAAAGTTTCGAGTTCGGATTTTTTGACCCGGAAAATTCCACGCTGCGTGCCGACCCACAAATACCCGTCAGCGTCGTCAAGAATCTGGCAGATCACATCGTCCGGAAAACCATCCTTCGTCGTGTAACGCGTGAACGCTCCATCGCGAATCCGCAACAGCCCGCCACGAAAAGTTCCTGCCCACACCGTGCCGTTCGTCTCCGCGAACAACGACCAGATCGGTTGCCCCGCCAACGCGTCGCTCGCACGCAGTGTCGTCACGCGATTCGTCCGCGTGCCCGGCTCAATGCGATACAACGTCCCGTCGCCTGCGCCAGCCCAGATTGCGCCGCGCCCGTCCTCGGCCAACGCGCGGATATCCGTTCGCGCCACGCCATCTTCAGCGGTGAATTGTTTGAACTGTGCCCCGTTCACCACAGCAAGGCCGCCTTTTGTGCCGATCCACAATCGCCCGTCGCGCGCGCTCAACAACGCCTTCACGCCATGCACCGCAGGAGAAAATTGTGTGAACCTGGATTCGTTCCCGAAAAATAAATCCTCGTCGCCCGCGCTCACCCACAACTTCCCCGCAGCATCAGGACACACGCTGAACACAAAGCCGCGCTGCATCCCGCTTTGTAAACCGAACGACCGCCACTCCTTGTTGAACCAGCGATGAAGTCCGCCACCGAACGTTCCCACCCAGATGCCGCCCTCCGCATCTTCCGCCACGCTCACCGCAGTTCGTTCTGCCACGCTTGCGCCCGGCGTCAACACGCTGAATCTCTTTTCGCGCACGCGCACCAATCCGCCGCGATCCACGCCCGCCCAAAAGTTTCCTTCGCGATCTTCATGAAAACAATCCACGCGTTCGCCGGGAAAATTTTCCTCCGTCGCCAGTTGCCGCACGCGGCCATCCGCGCGGATGTGGAAAATACCGCGCTTGTAATCGTAAAGCCACACGCCGCCGTTGGAGTCTTCGTGCAACCCCGTGCGATCCCGCCAACCCGTGAACGCGCCACGCACAGCTTCCACTTCAAAATCCCACTGCCGCCCGTGCGCCCGACGGACGCGGTCATTCGCCACGCTCCACACATCGCCGTTCGGCAACACCCGGATGAAGGTCGTGTTCAAAACCGCTTCACCATTCGCCGGCGTCATGTTCTGAAATTGCGTCCCGTCCCACATCGCAATCTGCCGCTCTGTTCCCGCCCATACCTTTCCCGCCGCATCCGCCACGAGACAGTTGATCGCCACGCCGTCGAGACCGCCGTTGTTTTCCACGGGTTCAAAATTCTTTCCCACAAGCCGCCACAGTTTCTGATCGCGACTGCGACACCATATCGTTCCCGATCCATCTTCCACCGCAAGGGCACCCGCGCTCGCTCCCGGCGGACGCAACATCTCCCAATTGTTCGTTCCGACGCCGCCAACCCACCGGATCAATTCACCCGTGTGCAATAGAAACGTCGGGTGGTTCGACCGCATGGAAACCAACGTCACCAACGCGTCCGCCGAACCACTGCCGAGCCATTCGAGAGTGAAGAGTCCGTCGCGAAACGCCGTGAGTGAACCATCGTAAGTGTTGATCCAGAGTGTTCCGTCCGGCGCAGCGAAGAGGCGACGCACGCGGGCGTTCTTGAGTTCAGGTGTGTTCTCAGGAAAAAAATTCACGCATCGCTCGCCGTCGAACCGCGCAAGTCCGTTGTAAGTCCCGATCCACAAATAACCATCCCGCGTTTGTGCAATGGCCGTCACCGAACTATTTGGTAACCCGCGCTCGCGCGTCCAGACATCAATCAGATAATCGCCGTTACCATTCTCCGCTGCGCGAGATGCAAGGACGAATGCCAGACTGATAACGAGGATGAAAAGTTTTAACCACGGATGGAAGCGGATGGACACAGATGGAAATCCAAGACACCGAAGGGCCGCAACTTGCAAGCGTTCGCCGCGTGGTTGGATTGAACTTGGATTCACGCCCTCAAACTGCCTTCGCACCACGCGGAGAACAAGAACGGAGTCGCAGCCGGATCTATGCAGAAGGAACAGGAGGCAACGGATAAACACGGATTTGAGACTGGGTCTCCATCTCACCTCTTGCGTGAAAGAATGTTTTCATGCAAGAGCTTGGTATCCGTGGGGTGTGACTGGAAGTGCCGCTCAAGATGGGCGCGGTGTGGGTGAGATGTGGAGTGCGGCGACTTGTCGCCGCTTTTCTGCTGGGACGACTTGTCGTC
>JAYUAV010000349.1:0-6729 GCA_043741175.1 Verrucomicrobiota bacterium | reverse complement strand
AACGGGGAAAGTCAGTTTGCGTTCGCGGGTGAAATCGGCGGGACGCCGCCGATGCCGCGTGCAGAAATCCGGAGCGATGATCCGCTCACGCAGACGGAGGATGAGTTCAAGTGCCCGTTGTCGAAGGAAAATGTCGTTTCGCTCCCTCAACCGTTTGTAATCACACCCGGTCCGCACCCCGTATTTACTCTCAGCTTGCGACACGCAAAGTTTTCTCCAACACTCGCGTTATGAATTCCGGTCAGGAAAAATCCTCCCGCAGTCCGTGGTCGTGGGTGCCAACGCTGTATCTCATCCAAGGATTGCCCTTCGCGGTCGTCAATTCTGTCTCCGTCATCGTCTATAAAAGTCTCGGCGTGTCGAACGCGGACATCGCGTTCTACACCGCGTGGCTGTATCTGCCGTGGGTCATCAAACCGCTGTGGAGTCCCGTGGTGGATATTTTACGCACGCGACGTTGGTGGATTTGGACGATGCAGCTCCTGATGGGTGCAGGGTTCGCTGGTGTCGGAATGACGTTGCCGCTCGGCTCGTTTTTTCAAGCGTCGCTCGTGTTGTTTTATCTCGTGGCCTTCGCTTCGGCCACACACGACATCGCTGCCGACGGGTATTATTTGCTGGCGGCGACAGAGAAGGAACAGGCGTTCTACGTCGGTATCCGCAGCACGTTCTTTCGCGTCGCCAACATTTTTGGGCAAGGCTTGCTGGTGATTCTCGCGGGTTATCTTCAGAGCAACACGGGCTTGCCGAAAGTGAATCTGGAAATAGCCGCGCAACCCGGTGCTGCGCTCGTGCAGAATGTCGCGCCCAATCAAACGCCGGTAGCGAAGGGTGAGTTACGCGTGGTAATAAATTTCCCCCGGATCGAAATCGCCCCGCAGCCGCGCGCGAAATCCGAAGTCGCCGAACTCCTCGCCGCCGCCAAGCAATCCAATCTCACCAACCAGTTCACGCGCACACGCCAGCAGACCTCCTCGGCGAAAAAGAACGACTCGCCCGGTTGGTGGACGCGTACAGTGTCCACGCCGCTTGCAAGCTTCCTGCGAACGAACTTCGGCCCGGACGCAAAAGCCAAATCGGACATCGCCGGCAATGTCGGCATCATCACCATCCAACTCTCGCAGCCGCCCGGCAAAGAGATCGTCGTCACGCCTGCGTTCAAATCTGGCGACAAAAGCATTTCACTCGCGGAAGGCGCGCGGCTTGTGTTCGACGATTCCAATTGGAACAAACCCGCCCTCGCAGTGATCCAACTTGACCCCAAACTCAAGACCGCCACATCGGCCACATTCGAGATTCGCTCCGGCAACATCGCGTTCTCGTGGACGATCACGTTCTTCGTGTTGACGGGCTTGATGGTGGTGTTCGGCATCTGGCACAAATTTATTCTGCCGCGACCGGTTAAGGATCAACCCGGCGAGGCGCATAACATCGGCGCGTTCACCAAAGAATTTTTCAAGACGTTCGGCTCGTTCTTCGCCAAGGAACGCATCGGCATCCTGCTTGGGTTTCTGTTGCTCTACCGCTTTGGCGAATCGCAACTCATGAAGATGGTCGTGCCGTTTCTGTTGGACGCGCGCGAGGTCGGCGGGCTGGGCCTCACCACCGGACAAGTCGGCTGGGTGTATGGGACGATGGGCATCATTGGACTGACGTGCGGCGGATTGCTCGGCGGCATGATGGCGTCGCGTCACGGATTGAAGACGTGGTTGTGGCCGATGGTTTGCATCATCCACATTCCCGACGCGATCTTCATCTACCTCGCCTACGCGCAACCGGACAGTCTCGTACTCATCAGCGCGGCGGTGGCGGTGGAGCAATTCGGCTACGGCTTCGGTTTCACCGCCTACATGCTTTACATGATCTACATCGCGCGCGGCAAACATCAGACGGCGCACTACGCCATCTGCACAGGCTTCATGGCGTTGGGCATGATGATCCCCGGCATGTGGAGTGGCTGGTTGCAGGAAATCATCGGCTACCAACACTTTTTCTTGTGGGTGATCCACGCGACGATTCCAAGTTTCATCGTAGTGCTGTTGATTCCGTTGGATAAGGAGTTCGGTAAGAAGGCGTGATTTGACCGGAACTATTTTTGAACAGGAGCAACAGAGGTTTGATGAACCGATGGAGTGCTTCGCTGCACGGACATATCAAGCGGCAACCACGCGCCAACAGTTTTTACCTTTAGACCTCAGACTTTAGACTTTAGACTTCTGCAATGTCGGCAATCGAAGTCAGCGGCCTCACCAAAACTTTTCGCACCTACAAGAAGCAGCCCGGCTTCAAGGGCGCGCTCCGTGGCCTGTTCAATCGTGAATACGAACAAGTCGCCGCCGTCAGCAACGTCAGTTTCAAGATCGAACCTGGCGAACTCGTCGGCTTCCTTGGCCCGAACGGCGCGGGCAAAACCACCACGCTCAAGATGCTCGCCGGGTTGCTCCACCCCACGAGCGGCACAGCTCACGTCCTCGGCCACGTCCCGTGGGAACGCGCCGATGCGTATCGTCGCCAATTCGCTTTGCTGCTCGGAAATAAAAACCAGCTCTGGTGGGATTTGCCCGCGCGCGAATCACTGGAGTTGAACGCCAAGATTTACGGCATCCCGCAGGACCGCTTCGAGCGCACCGTGGCCGAGATGACCGAGATGCTCAACGTCCGCGAGAAACTCAACATCAGCGTGCGCGAACTTTCCCTCGGCGAACGCATGAAGATGGAGTTGATCGCCTCGCTCCTGCATCAGCCCCGGATTTTGTTTCTCGACGAGCCGACCATCGGTCTCGACGTCGTTTCGCAGAAAGTCGTGCGTGAATTTCTCAAACACCACAACGCCACGCAAAAGACCACCATCCTGCTCACCAGCCATTACATGGCGGACATCCAGGCCCTGTGCGAACGCGTCATCATCATTGATCACGGCAAAATTTCCTTCGACGGCAAACTCAGCGACATCGTGGATCGTTTTGCCGACTTCAAACTCATCACCATCCAATGCGACGGCGCGGACGCTTGCACCAAGGAGAGCCTGGCCAAATACGGCGAACTCGTGGAGCACACCCCCGGCAGCATCAAGCTCAAGGTCAAACGCGACCGCGTGATCCCCGTCTGCAAAGCGTTGCTGGACGAACTCCCCGTGCGCGACATAGACATCGAAGAAGTCCCCATCGAAGACGTCATCCGCCAGATTTTCGCGCGGTGACCTTCTCCGCCTCGACCGGGGAGAAGGTGGCCGCAGGCCGGATGAGGTGTCGAAGAACCGTTTTCAACTACGGATGAAACACAGATGTTGAACCGCCAAGTTTTGACGCGAATTGCACGAATTGACGCGAATCCAAACTGAAGGGCTGAAAGCCTCCAATGTGATAGCCCGGGGTGAAGCCCCGGGTTCACGTCCCATAAACATTCCAAGCCCTAGCCCGTCGCGCCGAAGTCAGGCGAAGGCGGATAGGGCGAAACAATTTTCCAGACCGCGAAATACGCGAACCACGCGAAACCTCCTCGCCCAACGAGGAGAGGGCCGGGGTGAGGTGTCGGAAATTCCCGCGCTTGTCTGAAAAGTTCGCGCAACGTAATCTCCTCCGCGTTCAACGAACAAACAATGTCACCAAAACGAGCATCAAGGCCCGCCAAGAAATCCGCCGTGGATTTCAACGAGTGCATTCGCGGCATTGTTGAGTGTCAGCCGGGACAGGAGCGGAACATGTATCCCTTTATCCGGGATTTGTTCGTCCGCTTTCTTGGTTTCAAAGCCGAAGACGTTTTCACTGACACTGCCAACGAACAGGGAAACATTCCCGATCTTGTCGTTTTTGCACCGACGGGTGTAGTGGACG
The DNA here is from genome assembly GCA_043741175.1 of Verrucomicrobiota bacterium. Lineage (GTDB taxonomy): Bacteria > Verrucomicrobiota > Verrucomicrobiia > Limisphaerales > JADLHS01 > JADLHS01. Next base: position 2,896 of record JAYUAV010000349.1, on the reverse strand, counting down.
CCAAGGGAAAGGAAATCAAATCACGCTGGTTGGTGCTGGAAGCAAAGGATGAAGCAGAACTTTTTCTGGACGAAGACAGCCGCCGCCAAACTTTCGCGGAGAAGTCCAAATACATTGATCTCGATACGGCTTGGTTTGTGATGGTTGATCCTTCCTGTCTGGTGTTGAGAGCGGTCACAACCAAATCTGCAAATTACAATCCCGCTGCCGACATCATCATCAAGTGGGACGGACTCACAGAAGAAACCTTTGCCCTGCGTTGCGGGGAAATCAAAGAGGCCAATGCGGGCAGCAACCGCCGCCTCCAAGCGTTTCGTGATGACAAGGGGCATCCAATTGGTGAAGTCAAACTCAGCTTCCCGGGCAAATTACTTTCGCACAAAGAGGAGGAGTCTTTGGAGCGCGCTCGCAACGAGTTCTATCTGTCCATGCGCACTTCCGCGCAGTTGTTACAGACCGCCTGTCGTCGGGCGTTGGATGGAATCGTGGCAGAAGCGTTAGTCATCAAAGAACAGTTCGATGCCTTCCGCACAACTTACGGCATTCGTGAGTTTCATCTTGAACCGTTTCGTTTGGCCGGAAAGGACATCAACAGCCGCGAGGCTTTCAAACAACATCGCAAGGACGTTCACGCCTTGTTCAAAGTGGTCCGGCGCAATGTCGCCATCGCCCGGCTCGGCTGCTTCACGTTGCCGGAATATCTGGAGCGCGCGAAGAACGATCAGGACAAAGCACTCGACTTGCTGGCTGCTGAAAGCGCGAGCCTCCTGCTTTCGCGCTGCATGGTGTTGCGGTTCTTTGAGGATCACGGCTTCTTTGGCGAGAAACGCTACCTTTGCAACGGCGGCGTCAAAGCGTTCCAACAAATGCGGGAGTATTTTGGCATCAGCTACACGCGGCTGATTCGGGACGTCTACCACGAGGGGTCAAAGATTCACGCCGCTGTCTTCAGCGAAAGCGAACTGGACTGGGTGCTGGCCAACAATGACCGTCCGCTTTCCGTCGCCGTTGAACGCGCGTTGTTCTATCTCTCGCACTACGACTTCGCCACGATTGAGCAGGACGTGTTGAGCAACATCTACGGCCAGTTCCTCGACACTAGCCAGCGCAAGCGACTTGGGGAACACTACACTCCGCCGGACATCGCCCGTTACATCGTTCGCCGGATGGGACTCAAGAAAGGCGACAAGGTCATTGATCCTGCTTGCGGCCTGGGCACATTTCTCATCGAAGCTTTCAAAGCCGTGGCTGGCGACGCTGCGGCCAAAGGCGTCGCTTCTTTCGAGGACGTTCTCGTAGCCCTCGGCAACGTGCGCGGCAACGACCTCAACGCCTTCTCCGCCATGGTCGCCCAAATCCAGATGCTCTGGCATCTCTTCGCCTTCCGCGAAGACATCAAGAAACATGGCTTCCCGGAAACCGCCATCATCGGCGGTTGCAATTCACTCCGTCGTCAGGCACTCGTGGAAGGTTTGTTCGACGCGCATCTCTCGGAGTTTTCGCTCGTGGACTTGCCGGAATACGATGCGGTCGTCGGCAATCCGCCTTACGTCCGCCCCGAACGTCAGGAAGCCAGCCTCGCAAAAGAAGACGAAGCCTATTTCAGCACGGAAGTTTCGCCCAACATAGACCTCTACTCGCTGTTTCTTTACAAGGCGATGGATGGCTGGTGTCGCGCCGCCAATGGCGACAATCGTCCGGGCAAGACCGGCTTCGTGCTGCCAATTTCCTTTTGCGATAACGACGATAACAAAAAGCTCCGCCAACTTTTCGGGCCAGGAGGCCGGTGGACGATTCTGGAGATTGTGGATTTGGAACTCATCGGCCCGATGGTATTTAGCGCGGATGTAGTGCCCATCATCCTCATCGCTGAAAAACGTCCGCCGACCAAGGATGATAAAATTCTGCTCCGCGTGGCCGATGAACGCTGCGCCAAGTTTACCGGATTTGACCAGAAGCATGTGGAGTTCGACCTGAACAAAGCTACGCAGACGAAGATGCCGTACGCCGACGTGTTCTCGGCGGATGGCCGCATCCTCACCAAGATCACGCCGGAGCGGAAGGCGATTCTCAATCGCTTTGCCGGGGAAACCTTCGATGACATCGCGCAGAAGTTTTGGGTCGGAAAATCTAAGAACACCATCCACGCGTGGTCGCTCAAGCGTTCTGATGACGAGGAAGATTTGCGATGGGAAGAAACGGACATGATTCGCATGGGTGCTGCCTTCCGTGGTGAAGTTCACCAAGCCGAGAAAGGCGGCATGGATGTTTTCAAAGGTGAGAACATTGTCGCCTGTCAGTTGGAAGGAAATCCCGTCAATCAGAACATTGACGTGAACAGGATGGACGATGCCAGCCTGTGGCGGTTTGCGGACATCCTGCCGAAAAGGGGTTTTGCGTTTCACAGAATTTCAACGGCTTTGACCGCCGCTCCTTTCAATCCTAGCAAGTGTGTCATGCTTAATACGGCGAGCCTGTTCTTTCCGAAGAAAGAGTTGGCGGAATTCCCTTTCGACTTTTTGGTTCTCTCCCGGCTCTATCAATATTTCTTTGGGCTGTCGCAGCGCGAAGCCATCTTATTTCGTGCCCGTTGTAATGTTTATCCCACCACCGTCCGCCGCTTGCCGTGGACGGAAAAACTCATCGAGCATCAGGACAAGTTGATCAAATTGCGGGAGGAATTCCTCGCGGCGTGCGAAAATCTCCACCAGCGTGAAGAAGTGTTGCTCGAACAACTCGAAGCTGCCAAACACACCACGCTCAAGGAAATTGTCACCGATGCCGCCAAGGGCAAAGTGGATTGGTCGGAAGAAATTTTAACCGGCAAGTCCGTGAAGATTGGCATCCCCATCATCTATGAGCGCGACGGCTTGTTCGTCATCCAGCCCGGAGATGA
>JAYUAV010000348.1:0-5232 GCA_043741175.1 Verrucomicrobiota bacterium | reverse complement strand
CCGAACCGGCGGCTGATGCGAACGCGAGGACCTTTATAACGAGCCATAAATCTTGATGCGTGATGCGTGTTACGTGAAACGACTAGACGCGGCGTTTCTTGCGCGGGCGGCAGCCATTATGCGGAATGGGCGTGACGTCTTTGATCGTGCTGATCTCAAGTCCGATGGCCTGCAATGCGCGGATTGCAGATTCGCGACCGGATCCCGGACCTTTGACACGGATCTCAACTTCCTTCATGCCATGCGCCATCGCCTGACGAGCGGCGTCTTGCGCCACCATTTGCGCGGCGTAAGCAGTGCTCTTGCGAGAACCCTTGAAACCGACGCGACCCGCAGCCGACCAACCAAGAAGGTTGCCGTGCATGTCGGTGATGGTCACTTGAGTGTTGTTGAACGTCGCGAGAATGTTCGCGATGCCAACGGAGATGTTCTTGGCGTGTTTCGCCTTGACGATCTTCTTGGCGTTGACGTCTTCACCGAGCAACTCAGCAGCGGTCGGCGCAGTCGCGGCAACAAGCCCGGCGGGTTCAGCCTTCGCAGCATCGCCAACTGCCGCAGCACCAGCGGCGGCCTTAGCCTTCTTGGGCTTGGTTTCATCGGCGGCCTTGGCGGGTTTTTCCGCTGCGGCGTCGGTTTTCGCTTCCTTAGCGGGAGCGGACTTTTTCTTAATCTCTTCAGCCATACAAATTCAGGTTAGTGGATGCCGGTCTTGGCGTTCGGATTGCGCTGCACACCGACGGTGCGACGAGGCCCCTTGCGCGTACGGGCGTTGGTCTGGGTGCGTTGACCGCGCACGGGCAGGCTCTTCAGATGGCGGATGCCACGGTAGCACTTGATGGCCTGAAGGCGCTTGAGGTTCAAACCGAGTTCGCGGCGCAGGTCGCCTTCGATCACGTATTTGCCTTCTTGAATCGCGTGAACGATCTGGGAAAGTTGCGCTTCGCTGAGGTCCTTCGCGCGGATTGAGGGATCAATGTTCGCGCGTTCGAGGACTTCAATCGCGTTGACCGGGCCGATTCCGTAAATCGAACGCAGCGCAATGTCTATGCGCTTGTTCGACGGAACTTCTACACCAATGATGCGTGCCATAAATGTTTAACCTTGACGTTGTTTGTGACGCTTGTTCGTGCAAATCACACGAAGAATCCCACGGCGACGCACAATTTTGCAGTGCTCGCACAGCTTTTTTACCGATGCTCTAACTTTCATGTTAAATCGTTTTCTTCTCTACCACCAACCGCCCCGTTGACAGATCAAACGGTGTCAGTTGCAACTTCACTGTGTCTCCCGGTTTCACGCCGGCAAAATCTTTCTCAGTCCGCGATGTCGTGAACCCCAACAGCCGATGGCCATTGCTCAGTTCCACTTGAAACGTGCCGTTCGGCAACGCCCCAATCACGCGACCTTCAACGCGGAAGGCATCCTCGCGCATGTCAAAATCTCCGGTTCACCGTCCGTGATCAAAACCGTATGCTCAAAATGGGCTGAGAGTGAACCATCTTGCGTCACTACTGTCCAGCCGTCTTTCAAGATTTTCACGTCGGGCCGACCCACATTCACCATCGGCTCAATGGCGATTGTCATGCCCGGACGCAACTTTTGGTTGCTGCCCGCGTCCACAAAGTTCGGCACTTGCGGCTCTTCATGAACCGAACGCCCTACCCCGTGCCCGACAAACTCCCGAACCACACTGTAACCGTTCCCCTCGACAAAATTTTGCACCGCACGCGAAATATCCGTCACGCGATTTCCGGCCTTCGCCTGAGCGATGCCTTTTTGCAACGCCTGTTGCGTCACATCCATCAACCGTTGTGCCGCCACTCCGCAACCACCCACAGCCAACGTCGTCGCTGTGTCGCCGATGTAACCTTTATACGTCACACCGCAGTCCACGCTGACAATGTCGCCAAATCTCAACTGCCGGTCGTTCGCCAACCCGTGAACCACTTCATCGTTCACCGAGAGGCAAGTGTGACACGGAAACTTCCGGTATCCGAGAAACGCGCTCTTCGCTCCGCGCTTCTTCATCTGCTCGGCGGCGAACTCATCCACCTGCCGTGTCGTCACTCCGGGACGAACAAACACCGCCAACTCATCCAACACTTCCGCCGCAATCGCTCCGGCCACACGCATGATCTCCAACTCGCGTTCTGTCTTGATGAGGCTCATCTCGTTTCTTCTTACTCTTAATCTTTTTCTTACTCTTAATCCTCTGCGACCCGATTAAGATTATGATTAAGATGAAAATTAAGAAAAAAGGCTAGAGCCTCCCGCGAATCTTCCCCTTTTTGAGGAAGCCGTCATAGTGACGCATCAACAGGTGCGATTCCACCTGGCGCATCGTGTCCAACATCACGCCAACCGTGATCAACATGCTCGTGCCGCCGAAAAAGTTTGCCACATCGTTCGGGATCTTGAACGCGTTCTGAAGAATGACAGGCATCACTGCGATAGCTGTCAAAAACAACGCGCCCGCCAGCGTGATCCGGCTCATCGTGTTGTGCAGGAAATCACTCGTCGGCTGCCCCGGACGCACGCCGGGTATGTAGCCGCCGTTTTTCTTCAAGTCGTCCGCGATCTGGATTTCATTGAACTGCGTCGCCACCCAAAAATAGGAGAAGAACAAAATCATCACACCGAACAGCACGAGATAAAAGAACGAGCCGTAGTTGAGCTGATACGCGATGTCGGAGAAAAACTTGATCTTCAATCCCGTTCCCATCATCGAGAACAACTTTTGCGGAAACATCAAGATGGCGGAAGCGAAAATCACGGGCATCACACCAGCGTAATTGACACGCAGCGGCATGAACGAGGATTGACCCGCATACATCTTACGACCCACAGCACGTTGTGCGTATTGAACAGGTATCTTGCGTTGCGCCTGAGTCACTGCAATCACGACACCAATCACGATGAAGATCATCGCGAGGAGCAACAGAGCCACGCTCTTGTTGTGAGACGGAGGAACTCCAGCCACAGTGAAGAACATTCCCTTCAATTGTGCCACCGCCGCAGGCATACGCGCCACGATGCCGATGGTGATGATGAGCGATACACCGTTGCCGATGCCGCGTTCAGTGATCTGCTCGCCAAGCCACATGAGCAACATCGTTCCCGTCGTCAGGAAAATAAGCGTTATGATTCGATAGAGCCAGATGTAGTCCTTGTGCAGAACCAAGTTCACCGCAGGATCCCAACCTTGGAACAACGAACCGGGATTCTCCCAGCTCAACGCCATGAACCCGCCTTGAATCAAACACAGGATCACAGTCAGATAGCGACCGTATTGGATGATCTTCGCACGGCCACCTTCTTCACGAGCCGCCTTGCTCAACGCAGGAATCACCGCTGTCAGCAACTGGATGATGATGGTGGCACTGATGTAGGGCATGATGCCGAGCGCACCGACCGCACCGTGCCGCATGGCATCACCGGTGAAGAGATTATACATGCCGAGCGCGCCACTCGCGGCGTGCTCCGTGAAGTACTGGTTCAGTGCTTCAGTGTTCAGACCCGGCACATGGACGAACGCGAGAAGGCGCGCGATCGTCAACAACATGATCGTGAAGAGCAACCGGGACTTGAGTTCCGGTATCTTGAAACAGTTGGTGAAGGTCTGAACGAGTGAGCCGAACATGATTGGAAGCGTTTCCTATTAACCCTTTGTCGCCGGAGCTTTCGCCACGGAGACCACTTCGCACTTTCCACCCTTGGCTTCAATCTTCGACTTGGCCGAAGCACTGAACGCATGAGCAGACACAGTAAGTTTTTTGGTGATCTCGCCAGTGCCGAGCACTTTCACACCATCGCCCCGACCATTGATCAGGCCGACTTTGCGCAACGATGCTTCATTGACGGTTGCACCATCATCGAACGCATTCAACGCGTCGAGGTTCACGGGAATGTAACGCGTACCGAAACGGACATTGTTGAAACCACGTTTCGGGATACGACGGATGAGCGGCATCTGGCCGCCTTCAAATCCGATGCGGATGGAGCTACCAGAACGAGCTGTCTGGCCTTTGCCACCGCGACCGGCAGTTTTGCCGCGTCCGCTTGATTCGCCCTGACCAAGACGCTTGCGACGATGCTTGGAGCCGGGACGGGGTTTAAGATCGTGTAGTCGCATAAAAATTAGTTAGCTGTCGGAGCCACAGGAGCGGCCACCTTTTTGATTTCCAAACCACGGCTCTTGTAGATCGCTTCGCGCAGACGCAGTTTGAGCAATCCACTCATCGTGGCTTTGACCACGTTTGCGGCGTTCTTAGATCCAAGTGACTTGGTAAGAATGTCGCGGATGCCGACGGATTCCAGAACAGCACGAACCGTCTTGCCAGCAATGATTCCAGTACCAGGTGAGGCCGGACGAAGCACAATTTTTGCACCGTCAAATTCACACAAAATTTCGTGCGGGATGGTCGCGTCCTTGAGAGACACAGAAACCATCTTACGACGTGCGAGTTCACCGCCGCGACGGATCGCATCGGAAACCTCAGTCGCTTTGCCGAGACCGAGACCGACCTTACCTTTTTTGTCGCCCACGACAACGAGTGCACTGAATTTGAAACGGCGTCCGCCTTTGACAACCTTGGATGAACGATTGATGAAGACGACTTTCTCGACGAGTTCTTCACCCTTCGATCCATCGAAGCCTTGGTCAGAGTCTGGCCGACGTCCACGACCGCCGCCGCCCCCGCGACCGCCGCCAAAACCGCCACCACCAAAACCACCACGTCCACCGCCGCCGCGTTGTCCACCAGGACCACCGCCGCCGTAGCGTGCGGGTGCTGCCGGAGCCGCAGTAGCCGCAGCCTCACTAGTAATGACTTCTGTTCCAGATTCGTTTGCCATAACAAATTAAAATACGAGACCAGCTTCGCGCGCCGCATCTGCGAGCGCCTTGACCTTGCCGTGATACCGTGCCCCACCGCGATCAAACACAACCGCTTTGATACCTTTTTCAATAGCCGCTTTCGCCGCTGTTCCACCGATGGTCTTCGCACTGGCAGCGTTCGCGCCGACTTTTTGACCCTTCATCGCTTTGCTACGTGTCGAGGCGGAGACAATTGTTTTGCCCACCGTGTCATCAATGATCTGCACGTAGATATGCGCGCTGGTGAAACACACACTCATGCGCGGACGCTCGGCGGTGCCGGTTACTTTTTTCCGCACACGCCAATGGCGCAACTGTTCGAGACGATGTTTTTTTTGCGTTTGCATTTTCTTTGA
>JAYUAV010000347.1:0-4453 GCA_043741175.1 Verrucomicrobiota bacterium | reverse complement strand
CGGTCGGGCGAAAGGTCAATGGCGGCAAACTTTTTGATGACGAGATAGAGCAAATCTTTCTCGGCCATTTTCGCGATTTGCACATCGAAGCCGAAACGTTCCATGATGGCGCGGACGTTCGGCGAGAAGCCGTTGATGTAACTGTTGAGGTTTGGTGCGAGCTGGTTTGGATCGTCGAGCAGACCGTTGAGGCCGCTGCCTTCGGGCGGTTTGGCGACGGTGAACTTTGACAGGTTGTAGAACGGAACGCCAGTAATCTGCGAGAGGCGGTGGCGGACGATGTTTTCGCCCTTCGCCTTGATGGCAGCGTGTTCCTTCAGCACCTTGGCTTTCGTCGGCGCGAGGATGCAGTCGAACCGGCGCAATACAGTCAGCGGCAGGATGACCTTGCGATACTCGTTCCGCTTGTAAGGCCCGCGAAGCAGATTGCAGATGCTCCAGATGAAGCTGGCGATTTGGGAGTGGGTTTCAGCGGGCATGATTAAAATTGGGGGACGATTAAAACTTGAGCGACATGGAGTATTCCTGGGATTTGAGGCCGGAGTTGGCGCGGAACTGGTCGGCGGCATCCCACAGGCGCTTTTCGAGCGCGGCGTTGTCCGTGTCTTTTTCTGATGGAGCGATCCAAGTCATAAGCCGTGTTCCAAGGTGAATCCTGCGCGCCAGAGTATTTCAAACCTTTGCAGAGGCAATACTGGAAACAGCAAAACGCCGATGGTGGCGGTCGGACTGGTCTATTGCCCGTTGTGACTGGACGGCAAAACGTGTAAAAAGATTTCGCGGATGGATATGTCCCACATAATTATATTGATCACGCTCGCGCTCTGGTTTGCGGGCTGGATTGTGCTTGGCCGCATCCGCCGTTGCGGTCGTGATGATTCAAATCAATCCGTCACCGCCGAACAACTCTCCATCATCATCCCCGCGCGTAACGAGGAACAAAACCTCCCCACGCTGCTGCGCTCTCTGTTCACGCAGTCCATCCGCGCGCGGGAAATCATTGTCGTGGACGACGCCTCCACCGATCGCACCGCCGAGATCGCGCAACAGAACGGCGCGTGTGTGATTTCATCACGACCACTGCCCGAAGGCTGGCGCGGCAAGACGTGGGCGTGTCATCAAGGCGCGCAGGCGGCCACAGGCAATCTACTTTTGTTCCTCGACGCTGACACTTGGTTTGAGCCGGAAGGTTTGCGTCGCGTGCTCGCGGGGTTCAAACAAACGGGCGGCGGCGTGTTATCCGTCGCGCCGCATCACGCCGTGCAAAAGTTTCACGAACAGTTCTCGACGTTCTTCAACCTCGTGATGCTCGCCGGCACTGGCGCGTTCACGCTGCGCGGCGACCGCCTCGCACCGCGCGGTTTGCTCGGACAATTCATGCTCATGGAACGCACCGCCTACCAGCGCGTCGGCGGACACGAAGCCGTCAAAGGACGCATCCTCGAAAATTTCTGGCTCGCGGAACAATTGCGGGCGCAGGGCGTGCCGTTGCGGTGTCGGAGTGGTGGCGGCGTATTCTCGTTTCGGATGTATCCACAGGGCTGGCGCGAACTCGTGGACGGCTGGACAAAAGGTTTTGCCTCCGGCGCGAGCCAAACTCCGCTACCGATTTTGTTGCTCGTCATCGCGTGGATGGTCGGACTGATGACTGCGCCGCTCGGACTGGCGTTTGCTGGACAACCGCTGCTCTGGCTCGGAGCTTACGCGCTCTGCGCTGCACAAGTTGCGTGGCTGCTGCGCCGGGTGGGGACGTTTCACTGGAGCACGGCGTTGTTTTATCCCGCGCCGCTGATTTTCTATTTTGTGGTCTTCGCGCGTTCACTCCACCGCTCACGCGGCAAGCAAACCGTTGCTTGGAAAGGAAGGCAGATTAGTGCTGATTGAACTCTCCATCGCGTGGGTCATTTCGCTGAACATCATCGCGTGGCTGGTGATTCAATTCGGTTTGGCGTGGGGCTTCACGCAACTCGCGGTAGAGAGATTTGACCCGCATAACTTTTTCGCACGAACCAAGAACTGGGAACGCGACGGACGCTTTTACGAACGCGCGTTCGGCATCAAGCGTTGGAAAGACAAGCTGCCCGACGCCTCCCGCATGTTTCGCGGCGGCTTTGCGAAGGCGAACTTGCAGACCGCTTCGCCTGAATTTCTCGAACGGTTTCTGCGCGAGACATGGCGCGGCGAACTCGTTCATTGGCTCGCGTTGTTCACCTTGCCGCTGTTCGCAATCTGGAATCCGTGGTGGGGCGCGGGCGTGAACGCTGTCGTCGCTCTCGCTGTGAACTTGCCGTGCATCCTCGCGCTGCGCTACAACCGCGTTCGTTTCCTCCGCGTCATCAGCCGTCATCGCGGTGGATTACATCAGCCAGCCACACCATCAACGCGATGACCCTCTTCACACTCGAACATGAAATCCTTCTGCCACGCCCGTTGGAAGAAGTGTTTCCGTTCTTCGCCGACGCATCAAACCTCGAAGCCATCACGCCGGACTGGATGAGTTTTTCCATCGTCACGCCGAAACCCATCGAGATGCGCGTCGGCACTTTGATTGATTACAAGCTGCGTGTGCGGGGGATTCCGTTGCGCTGGCGCAGTGAGATCACGGTGTGGCAACCGCCGTTCCGCTTTGTGGACGAACAACGGCATGGGCCGTATCGCCAGTGGATCCACGAACACACCTTCGAGGCGTGCGACGGCGGCACGCTTTGCCGCGACTCCGTTCGCTATGCAGTGTTGGGCGGACGCATCATCGAAAAACTCTTCGTGCGGCGCGATGTGGAAACCATCTTTGATTTTCGCCAGAAGAAGTTACGCGAAATCTTTGGATGAAGCCGAACCTAGACCTCATTCCTTGGCAGCCATCAACCCATTCAAATCCAACGCACGCGTGAACATCGCAAGTTCTCCGCCCGGCGTGTGCGGCCAATCGCTTTGCGGACGATCCCAGTAAAGTTCCACGCCGTTGCCGTCAGGGTCGCGTAGATAGAGAGCCTCACTCACGCCGTGATCCGCTGCGCCGTCGAGTTCGATGTCTGCCGCGACCAATCGTCTCAACGCATCTGCCAGTAACGCACGAGTCGGATACAGGATGGCAACGTGATACAAGCCTGTCGTGCCCGGCGGCGGCGGTGAACCTCCCCTGCTCTCCCAAGTGTTCAATCCGATGTGATGATGATAACCGCCAGCAGAAATGAATGCTGCTTGTGAACCGAAGCGTTGCATCAACTCGAAGCCCAACACGCCACAGTAAAATTTCAACGCGCGCTCCAAGTCAGCCACTTTCAAATGCACATGACCGATGCGAACACGGGGATCAATCGGAGAAGAGTTCGGTTTCGTTTCCATGGCGGAAACCGTAGCGAAGGCTGGGACGAAACTCGAATGGATATTCGGTAGTAAGACGCGTCACTCCGTGCGCGCCGTCGTCTATCTGGCCAAGCCCGGCGCGCACGGAGCGACGCGCCCTACCTGTCTTGAACTGCGGTGGTTCGGAAATTTTTTACCACTTCAATTCTTGCAAGCGACGCGCGACTTCCTCGGCATTCGCGCGGCTGTTGAAGGCGCTGATGCGGAAAAAACCTTCGCCCTTGGAGCCGAAACCGCTGCCGGGCGTGATGACCACGTTGGCATCCGCGAGAATTTTATCGAATGCCTGCCAGCTCGTAACGCCTTTCGGCGTGCGCACCCAAATGTAAGGCGCATTCACACCACCGAAAACTTTCAGTCCGGCCTTCTTCGCACCCTTGCGGAGAACTTGCGCGTTGCCGAGATAATGGCTGATGAGCGCGGCGACCTGCGTCTTGCCTTCCGGCGAGTAGAGCGCTTCCGCCGCGCGTTGCACGACGTAGCTGACGCCGTTGAACTTCGTGGTCATGCGGCGCGACCAGAGCGGGTGCAACGGCTTCGCTTCGCCGGATTTCGTGTAAGCGTTGAGCGATTTCGGAACGACGGTGAACGCGCAGCGCGTGCCGGTGAATCCGCCGTTCTTCGAGAAGCTGCGGAACTCAATCGCACATTCGCGCGCACCGGGAATTTCGTAGATGGAATGCGGAATGCCCGGCTCGGTGATGTATGCCTCGTAGGCCGCGTCGAACAAAATCACGGACTTGTGTTCGATGGCGTATTTCACCCACGTCTCAAGCTGCTCACGCGTGGCGGCGGCACCGGTCGGATTGTTCGGCGAGCAAAGGTAGATGACATCAACGTGCTTCTTCGGCGGCGCTGGAATAAAACCATTCGCCGGTTTGCACGGCAGATAAACCAGCTTGCCATAAGCGCCCGCTTCGTTCGCCTCGCCCGTGTGACCGGCCATCACGTTCGTATCCACATAGACGGGATAGACGGGATCGCTGATAGCGATTTTATTTTTGCTGCCGAGGATGTCGAGGATGCTGCCGCAATCGCACTTCGAGCCGTCGCTGACGAAGATTTCGTCGTCGGCGATGTCGAGTCC
>JAYUAV010000346.1:0-1964 GCA_043741175.1 Verrucomicrobiota bacterium | reverse complement strand
AGTCGCCCAACCGGAGAAAGCGGCGACAAGTCGCCGCACTCCAAAATCTGTCATGCAAACATTCACGACTTATCTTTGGATCGCGCTCGGCGGCGCGCTGGGCAGCGTGGGGCGGCATTGGGCTTCAACCGTTGCCGTGGCGCGCTGGTGCGATGCGTTTCCGTGGGGCACACTGCTTATCAACGTGAGCGGTTCGCTGCTCATCGGAGTGATCGCAGGTTGTAACAGCGGCTGGCTGTCCGGTGACAACACTCGGAAGTTTCTCATGGTTGGAATCTGCGGCGGCTTCACCACGTTCTCCGCGTTCAGTCTTCAGACGATGGAGTTAATTCAGAAAGGCGACATCACTCGCGCCTTGATGAACATTCTCGCATCCGTCGGGCTTTGCCTGCTCGCGGTCTGGTTGGGGCATCTGCTCGCAACGACTGTTTGCAGCCAGAAATAAATTGTCCGTCGCGCCAGTTCTCGCCAAGCTGTTGGCTCTATGCAGCAAGTAAATCTTGGAATGATCGGTGGCGGAACAGTCGGCAGCGGCGTGTTCCATGCGTGGCAACAAAACGGCGACCTCATGGCCGCGCGGCTCGGCGTGAAGATCAACTTCCGCAAGATCGCCGTGAAAGCTTTTGACGAACCTCGCGCTTACGAAATCCCCCGCGTGTTGATGACCACCGACTGGCAGGAAGTCGTCAATGATCCCCAGATTCATGTCGTCATCGAACTCGTCGGCGGCACAGGCATCGCCAAGGTGATGGTTCTCGCGGCACTGGCGCAGGGCAAAACCGTGGTGACGGCGAATAAGGCTTTGATTTCCGCCTGCGGGCCGGAACTGTTTGCAGCCGCCGCAAAGTCCGGCGCGAATCTTTATTACGAAGCCAGCGTGTGCGGTGGCATCCCGATCATCAAATCGTTGCGCGAAGGTTTTGTTGCCAATCAATTCCCCGCCATCTACGGCATCGTCAACGGAACGTGCAATTACATCCTTTCCCGCATGAAGCAGGAAGGCGCGGACTTCGGCGATGTTCTCGCCGACGCGCAGAAGCAGGGTTATGCCGAGACACCGCCCGACCTTGATATTGATGGCAAAGACGCGCAACACAAGATCGGCATCCTCGCCTCGCTCGCGCACGGCTTCTGGGTGGATCATCACGAGATTCACACCGAAGGCATCCGCCAAGTTTCCAAATTGGACATGCAATTCGCAGACAAGCTCGGTTACACAATCAAGCTCCTTGGGATTGCGAAGCAGATTGACGATTCACGATTGACGATTGACGCGTCCAACGGAAATTCCGCACGTAAATCTAAAATCGTAAATCGTAAATCGGGAGTGCAGGTTTCTGTTTATCCGACGTTGATTCCCAACTCGCATGTGCTTGCCAGCGTCAACGGAGTTTTCAACGCGTGCTTTGTGCGTGGCGATGTTGTTGGCGATACGCTCTTCTACGGTCGTGGCGCGGGCAAAGATGCCACGGCTAGTGCGGTGTTGAGTGATGTGGCGGATGCGGCTCTGGACTTGAAACTCGGCGGAAAAGTTCGTGTGACTCCGTTCGTGTCCTGTGCGAAGAAAGGCCGCATTGTGAAGATGGATGAAATCACCTCGCGCTACTATTTGCGCTTGAGCGTGGCGGATAAGCCCGGTGTGTTGGCGAAAATTTCCGCCATCCTCGCGTCGGCGAAGATCGGCATCTCGTCAGTCATCCAACCGGAAGGTCACGCTGGCGATAGCGTCCCGTTGATCCTGATGATTCACGATGCCACGAATGCCGCGATGCAGAAGGCACTCGCCAAGATCGCAAAGCTGCCCGTCATCAAAGGCAAGCCTGTCATGTTCCGCGTGGAAAACTTTGAGTAATCCAAACCACGAATGAACACGAATAGACACGAATCTGAAATCAGTGGTAGGGCGCGTCACTCCGTGCGCGCCGACTTGTTCCAGACAGACGACGGCGCGCACGGAGTGACGC
>JAYUAV010000345.1:0-4641 GCA_043741175.1 Verrucomicrobiota bacterium | reverse complement strand
CGACGAGTCGTCCCAGCAGAAAAAGCGGCGACAAGTCGCCGCACTCCACATTTTTCCCTCGACGCCCCAAACTTGAGCGGCACTTTCAGTCACACCCTCTTTGGTTTCAAGTCCAGGGGCGCATTTCAATTTTTGCGATCTCTCATTAACGCCGGGCTTCAGTCCGGTGGGTGGGATGGGTGGGACAAAACCGTTTCAACGGTTTGTTGGAGGCGTCCAAAGGCATTACACCTCGAAAACGGTTGAAACCGTTCCGATTCAATCGTTCCGTCACCACCCGACTCAAGCCGGGTGTTAATGAGAATAATTCGCCCCTGCAAAAAGTGAGATGCACCCCAAGTCCAGTGCTGGCGTCTGAAGGGGCTTCTGATACTCTGCGTCTCGTTTCGATGACCAAGATTTCAAACATTGCGGGCTACAAGTTTGTAACGCTGCCGGACATCCGTGCATTGCGGACGCGACTGCTCACGCTTTGCAAAGTGTGGAAACTCAAGGGCACAATCCTTCTCAGCATTGAAGGCATCAATCTGTTCGTCGCGGGTGAGCAGGAGAAGATTGATCTCTTGCTCGCGGAGATTCGCAGCTTGCCGGGGCTGGCGGATTTTCAGGTGAAGGTCAGCGAGACAGATCACCAGCCGTTTCGCAAAATGCTGGTGAGATTGAAGAAAGAAATCATCGCGTTCGGTGTCGAGGGCATCAATCCCGCGCTCCGCACGTCGCCCAAACTCGCCGCGACGGAACTCAAGCGATGGTTGGATGAAGGTCGCCCCGTGACGTTGCTCGACACTCGCAATGATTACGAAGTGAAGCTCGGCACGTTCAAAAATGCGCTGCCCATCGGCGTGGATGCGTTTCGAGATTTCCCCGCCGCTGTCGCGAAGCTTTCGCCGGGGTTGAAGGAGCAACCCATCGTGATGTTTTGCACCGGCGGTATCCGCTGTGAGAAGGCCGGGCCGTTCATGGAGGGGCAGGGGTTTAAGAAAATCTTCCAGCTCGATGGCGGCATCCTGAAATATTTCGAGGACTGCGGCGGCGCGCATTACGACGGCGAATGTTTCGTGTTCGATCAACGCGTGGGACTCGATCCGAGTTTACAAGAGACGGACTCGACGCAGTGTTTCCGCTGCCAGACGCCGCTGACTGAAGCGGAGCAAGAGGACAAGCGGTACGTGCGCGGCCAGTCATGCCAGTATTGTTTCAAGACGCCCGCCGAGGCGATGGCGCAAACCATCGCGCGTCGTCATGAAGCGATTCGCCGCGCCGTCACGCCGCTGCCGGGCAGTGTGCCTTACGATAATTTCAAACCCGTGAACGTGCCGGAGTCATGCGAGGGCAAGACGTTGCTCGATGCGTTGTGCTGCGTGGTGAAACATCTCTCGCCTGAGTTTTGGCGTGCGGAGTGTGAACGAGGGCTGGTGATCACGAGGCAACACGAGGTCGTGCGCGCAGATCGGATCGTTCGCGCAGGAGAAAGATACCTCCACAAGTTTCCCGACGTGACTGAGCCTAACGTAAATGGTGAAGTGAAAATCTTGCATGAAGACGAGGCGTTGATCGTGTTGAACAAACCCGCGCCGTTGCCCATGCACGCAGGCGGGAGGTTTTATCGCAACACGCTGCAACATATTCTCAACGAAGTTTATCATCCGCAGAGACCGTTTCCCGCGCATCGGCTCGATGCGAACACCACGGGTGTGTTGCTCGTCACACGCACGCGGCACTTCGCGGGGAAACTCCAGCCGCAATTCGCGCGCGGTGAGGTGCGGAAAATTTATCTCGCGCTCGTGCAAGGCCAGCCAAAGGAGGATGTGTTTATCTGCGATGCGGCTATCAGTGCCGAGTCTGGCGCACTGGGTTCGCGTTCGGTGGATCATGAAGACGGCTTGGAATCGCGCACGGAGTTTCGCGTGATTCGTCGCAACGATGACGGGACAACTCTCCTTGAAGCGCGCCCGCTCACAGGTCGCACGAATCAAATCCGCGTTCACTGCGCGCATCTTCGTTTCCCGATCTGTGGTGATGGCGCGTATCTCGGCGGCGATCAACTTGGCACGACGCAGACGCTCGCGGTGGGTGCGTTGCCGCTTTGCCTGCACGCGTGGCGTGTGATGTTCGTGCATCCGCTGACGATGACGCGGGTGGAGTTCACTGCGCCCGCACCGGAGTGGGCGGGTTGTGTTGAAACGAAGTAGCCTATTCAAACCGTGTAACGATCATGGAAAGCAGAATTGAATTAACGCAAAGTCGTAAAGAGGCAAAGATGCGAAGCAATAATTTCCCGACGCAAAACCGGGAAGACACGAATTGCCCGAATTATCACGAACTCAAAGGAGTTGTTGCCCATTCGTGGCAATTCGTGAAATTCGTGTCTAATCGCTTGTTGTCGCCCGGCCTGCTTACCGTTCTATCACTTCTCACGACTCACTCGTTTGCGGAAATCAGCGTCACCAATCGCCCATTTGCAGGCGTGGCGATTTTTTCCGAGACGCGGACAAATCCGCCCACGCGATTGTTCGTGGCGGAGATTGATCTCACGAATCCGCGCGTGCGACTCCGTGTTTCGGCGGGTGGTGACGATCCCGACGGGCCGGGCAAATGGCAGACGACGTTGATGCAACCCACCCGCATCGCGCTGCGCGAAAAGTTTGATCTGGTCGTGAACGGAGATTTCTTTCTCGCTCGCGGCGTCAACGATGGCGAAGGCACAAACTCCGCTTATCGCGCTGACATCTGGAGCAAAGTGAGCGGTGCGGCTGCGACTGACGGAAAAGTCTGGTCAACTTCCACGAACGCGCGGCCATGTCTGGTTGTTCGCAAAGACGGCGCGGTGAACATCGAAATGGTTTCTGCGCCCGGCACAAACATGTACGCAGTGATCTCTGGCAACACGATGCTGGTGAAAAGTGGCGTCGTCGTGCCGCATGAGAACAAGTTGCGACATCCGCGCACGGCTGTGGGACTTGATGAGAAACGGAAACGGTTGGTGTTGCTCGTCGTGGATGGCCGCAAGCCGGGCGTGGCGCGCGGGATGAGTTACGATGAACTGGCGGAGGAGATGTTGCGGCTCGGTTGCCGGGACGCGTTCAATCTGGATGGCGGCGGCAGTTCCGTGATGGCCGTGCGCGATAAGTCTGCTGGCACCATGCAGATATTGAACGAGCCGACCGATGGCCGCGAGCGCGCCGTGGCGAACGTGTTGGGCGTGATGGTGAAGCCGGAGTGAGTCGAAACAAAAAGACCGGAATGACATACAAATAGTCACTCCGGTTTGGGGGACAAAGTCTGCTCAAGTTGTAGGCGTGGCGATTTTAGATTTGCGAGACGGTTTTTTGCGCTCGCTGCTGCGAGTGCCGCCAGCCTGTTCGTATTCATTGGAGTCCGCTCCGAAATAACCCTTCATGCCCGCGCGAACGCGCACACAGATGGCGTTCAAACTGTCCGCGAGATTATCGCGTTCGTTGCGCAGAGGGGTCATTTCCAGTTCCTTGTCGGTGATCTCGTCTTGCACGGCTTCAAAACGATCCTGCTTGGCTTTGAACTCTGTGAGCGTTACGTCCTTCAATTTGAAGTCCGTATTGTCTGTCCAAACTGAAGTGAGTTTGGTGGCGTCTGTTTTGACATCTTCGGGTTTGATGTTGGTTGGCATAACTTTATTTCCTGTTTTGTTCCGATCCATTCCCCAACCTGTGGGGATGATGCCGGAATTTGTCAGAGTTAGTTCCAACCTATCCCGTGCATTTAATACATCGGCGGAGATGCGGGCGGACTTTAGCAAGGAACGATTCTAATTAAACCTGAACACCGAAGTTGAATTCACAGGAGGCAGCGGAGGAAACGGATTAGGAACAACTCGGGGATGGCATGGGAAAGGAACAAATTGTTCGGGCATGAATTGCTTATCCGCTTCGGTCTCCGTTATCTCTGTTCTCTCCTGTTCTTCTGTCTTGGAATCCGGGATTAAACCTGAACACCGGAATAGTGACCGCAGATGACGCAAGTAACACGGATGGCGAATATTTTCTAATCTGAGCGGTGACAATCATCTTCCTCCCGCGTTCGGATGTTTCGGGGCGTTCGCGATTTCAATTCCCCGTCGGGTCTAGTGTTAGCGGGAAGCTCAAATCTGCTTGGAGACTCGGTTTTTTTATTGCGAGATCGAGGGAGGAATGATTCCCGCACCAGTCTTTTCTTTCAAGAACGCCACCGAATCAATTGGGGACGCGGAGAACAAACAGATGCAGCCACCAGATTGTGAATAACTTTATAGGGCTATGCACTTGATTCCCCTAAACGCGCGACAATCGCTTCTGGCTATCCGTCTGAAGGATTGCAGCGGGAAAACTTTGGTTTCGCACAGAAGACGCGCCGGAAGGCCAGAAGCGCGCGATTCCAACTGGCAACATCCGCAGTCCGCAAAAACGCCAAGGGGAATCAAGTGCATAGCCCTATAACTTTATTTTGACAGAGCCATTAACAGGTGTTCTAGTCATTGCCAGAGAGCCGAATCCTGTCTGCGTCTGTTTGAGCTAACTCTTTTCGTGATGTTTCTCCGTTTGAGTTCCGTATGCAAAACCAAGCTACTACTCTCGGACACAATCGCTGCGGGCGGAAAAGCCCACAAGGGTATTGCTCACACAAGCG
>JAYUAV010000344.1:0-4626 GCA_043741175.1 Verrucomicrobiota bacterium | reverse complement strand
CGACGAGTCGTCCCAGCAGAAAAAGCGGCGACAAGTCGCCGCACTCCACATTTTTCCCTCGACGCCCCAAACTTGAGCGGCACTTTCAGTCACACCCGAAATTGGCCCAGCGTTTGACGGGAGTGTGCTGTTCCTGTTACTCCATGTATTGACTGCATTGCCACTCAACAGTTGCGTCCATCCTGTAGCCCACGAATTAGGTCCAGTGGTCAGGTCGCGATACCGATTCGCCCCACTGGTTGTGAATCCTAGATTGTCCATATTCAATGGCTGTCAATAGAGATTATCAAAGTTTCAATACTTCTAAATAAGGTCAAAAAAAACAGACTTACGAAGGTTTCTGAAGTTTATCAGGATGCGCTAATGCCGAAAATTATGACGCGCGATTAAGCTGCGGCATGTCGGCATCTCCAACCACGGCAACAACCTTAACAGTGCCTTTTTCAGAACGCGTCATCGCCTTGCAAAAATTAAATCTATTCTCTCTGACTCATTGCATTTCTCTGGAAACACGCTCAGCACCGCGCAATGTTCGCAGCAGATTAAGACCGGCAATTTTCTTGATGTCATCCTCGGAATAACCCCGGCGCAACAACTCCGCGAACAGGTCGGGATATTTTGAAACGTCCTCCAAGCCTCCAACCGCACCTGTGAAACCATCAAAGTCCGAACCAATGCCGATGTGTTCCACGCCAATCGTCTTTCGGATATGATCAATGTGATCCGCCACGTCGTTCAGCGTCGCAGCGTTCGGGTCGGGATGCGTCTTACGCCATTCCTTCATGCCAGCGGAAATCATATCAGCGTCTTTATCGCGAAGTAGTTCAAGTCTTGCGCGTTCGGCTTTGGCCAGTTCGCCATCCTTACGATCAATCTCCGTCACGTAGCTCGGCAAAAAGCAAACCATCACCACGCCGCCATTGGTCGCCGTCAGACGCAACACATCATCGGGAACATTGCGAACGTGATCGCAGAGGGCGCGAGCCGATGAATGTGAGAAAATCACCGGTGCTTTGGACACGCGTAGAGCAGCGCGCATCGTATCGTCGGTGACGTGCGACAAATCCACTAACATGCCGAGGCGATTCATCTCGCGGATCACATCTTCGCCGAACGGCGTCAGGCCATGATGCTTTGCTACATCGCCGGCAGCATCCGCCCAATTGGTGTTCTTCACATGTGTGAGCGTCATGTAACGAGCACCGAGGCGATACATCATGCGAAGCGTGCCAAGCGAGTTGTTGATGGAATGTCCGCCCTCCATGCCGATGAGCGAAGCGATTTTTCCGTTGTGATGAATGCGCTCCACATCATTCGCGGTGAGCGCGAGTTCAAACGTTTCTGGATAACGCGCACACATGCGATGCACCACGTCTATCTGCTCAATCGTCGCCTGCACCGCTTCTGCGCCGGAAGGTGACACGGGCACATAGACGGACCAGAATTGACCGCCCACAACACCCGCGCGCAGGCGGGGAATGTCCGTGTGCATGGCCAGCTTGAGCTCTGAAGTGTTGCGCGCCAGATCAAGCGCGGAGAAATCGTTACTGCGTCTGCGATATTGCCACGGCACATCGTTGTGTCCGTCAATGAGAGGAACTTCCCGCAAGATGCGGCGTGCTTCGTCAAGGTGGCGATCAGGTTTATCCTCAGCGGAAGATGTGGCGAGGTTCAAGGCAACAAGAGCGACGGTTGCGACAGCCATGGATTTGGTGCTCACGCGAAAACTGTGTCAGCAATGGCAGTTTGCCGCACGGAAAAACTTTGAGGGATCAAAGTTGCACCCGGAGTCAATCGCGCCCTTACTCCTGAGTGGAGGAATCCAGATCGTTCTTCACAAAGGCAAATGCCTCGACAGGTTTGCCTGCGATCAGATGCTCCTGAATGATCCTCTCCAAAACCTCTGGCGAACATCCGTGATACCAGACGCCTTCGGGATAAACGACGGCGATAGGCCCGCACACGCAAACGCGCAGGCAGTTGGCTTTGGTGCGGAAGACAAGCGGTTGAGGCCCGACAAGTCCAAGCTCCTTGAGTCGTCGCTTGAGAAAATCCCACGAGGCAATCCCCTGCTCTTTCGAGCAACACTTCGCCTCGGTTTGATCTGCGCAGAGAAAGATGTGGCGTCGGAATTTTTCCAGACCGAGCTTCTCGACTTCAGCTTTCAGATCGCCGTCCATTAGGTCAAAGCTCCTGCGGATGCATCATCAGATGGGTGACGCGTCCCAATAAGCGCCCCGCCGCGCCGCCGTCCAACACGCGATGATCAAAGCTCAAGGTGAGATGCGCCTCTGTGACAGGCAGAAACTTTTCCGTCTTCTCATCCCAACGTTGCGATTTGCGCCCCGCGCCCATGCCAAGAAGAATTGTTTGCTCCGGCAACGGAATCGGCGTGGCGATGGTCAGCCCGAATGTGCCGTAGTTCGTCACCGTGGCAATCGAGCCGCCTGTGGCATCAGCGGGTAGTTTCCGCGCGCGCGCCAGTTCCACGAGTTTGTTATAGCGATCCACCAACTCGACCAGCTTCTGCTTATCGGCGTTGCGGATCACAGGAACGAGTACGCCATCGTCGGCTTCGACAGCGAAGCCAACATCAATGGACGAAGGATGAACAATGTTGCTACCGACGAGTCGTCCGGCGGGCGCGCTGTTTTCCGAAAGCGCAATGGCCAGCGCACGCAACGCGTAAAGAGCCGGGCCAGGTTTGTTTGCCTGCGCTTTGCGATGCACAAGCAGCGGATCCAAGTTCACCGGCATTCCAACCGTCGCGAGAGGCCGCGTCCAACTCCGCCGCATGGCATCCGCCACGGCAATACGCATCGAGGAAGCGGGCGTGAGTTTTTGTTTCTCCAGACTCGCGATGTACTTCTCAAAATCCTCCACGGTCACGCGACCCGCCGCGCCGCTGCCCGCCACGCCGGACAGATCAGCCGCGTGCAAACCGAGCTCGTTCATGCGCGCTTTGAGCCGGGGCGAGATATAGCCCGCACCTGCGGCGTTCGCGGGAACGGGCAGGCCACGGATCGTGGGTTGAACCCGCGAGTCGGAAGATTTGGCTTCGCCGGAAGCGACCGCAGTCGCGCGTTCGGCGCTCGCCTTGTTCAACTGCGCCGTGTCCAGGCCGATTCGCGCCGCGTCTTCCCTGCTGATTTCTATCTGACCCAACACGGCTCCCACGGCGTAGCTCTCGCCGATCTGCGCGGTGAAGTTCGCAATCGTTCCGGGAGCGGGCGACACCACGTTCATGTTCGCCTTGTTCGTCTCGACTTCGATGATGTCTTGATCCGTCTCGACGGTGTCGCCGGGCTTGACGAGGTAACTGACGATTGTGGCCTCGGCGATGGATTCACCGAGCTGCGGCATGATGATGGGTACTTGCGGCATAATCGTTCTAGCGTTGTAAAACTTTTCTCGCAGCGTCGGCAATACTGCGTGCGGTGGGGCGATGCGCCGACCAGAGATTAGGATGATACGGCACGGGCGTATCTTTGGCGTTGAGACGTTGCGGAGGCGCGTCGAGCAAATCATAGCCCTCGCAAACAACGCGCGTGATGACTTCCGCCGTCACGCCGCCCCACGGCCAGGCTTCGCCCACGCAGAGCAATCGCCCCGTCCGCGCCACGCTCGCGATGACCGTATCCGTATCGAGCGGTTTCACCGAACGCAAATCCACGACCTCGACTTCCCACCCCTCGCTGAGGAGTTCGGCGGCGGCAGCCAAAGATTCATGCACCATCGCGCTGTAAGTCACGAGCGTCAGATCGCGACCGACACGGGCGATGCGAGCCTTGCCCACGGGCAACGCTTCTGTCGGCAGCGCGTCGGCCTTGAGATGGTAATAAAGAAATTTGTGCTCGCAGAAAATCACCGGGTCATCAATCGCCACCGCTTCGAGCAACATGCTGTATGCGTCTTCAACCGTCGCGGGCGTCAGCACCACCAGTCCGGGATAATGCGCGTAGATCGCTTCCATCGTCTGACTGTGAAACGGACCGCCGCCCGCCGTGCCGCCGCAAGGCAGCCGCACCGTGATCGGACAGGAGATGTTCGTGCGCCAGAACATCGTCGCGGCTTGGTTCACGATTTGATTGAACGCCACGGTGGAAAAATCCGCGAACTGCATTTCCAGAATCGGCCTCATGCCTTCGAGTGCCGCGCCGATTGCCAGACCCGCCATCGCATCCTCGGCAATCGGCGAATCCAACACGCGACCGGGAAATTCTTTCGCCAAACCCTTCGTCGCCTTGAACGCGCCGCCGAACGCGCCGACATCCTGCCCGTAGATGAACACGCGCGGATCATCCCGCAGCGCCTTGGCCTGCGCTTCGCGGATGGCTTCGAGATAGGTGATGCTCATCGGGGGGAAAGTCTAAAGTCTAAAGGCTGAAGCCTAAAATCAGAGAGCAGACGCGCTCGGCTGCTTTGGAGTGCGGCGACTTGTCACCGCCTTTCCCGCTTGGACGACTTGTCGTCCAAGTAGCACTGCGTCCAGCGGTGCGACGGATGTTGCAGGGCGTTCACGCCACGTGTGAAAACTGGGAGCGTATTGATTACTCGACGAGCCGCTGAACGCGGCTCTGCTGGAGCGACGAGTCGCTCCAGCACGAAAAGCGGCGACAAGTCGCC
>JAYUAV010000343.1:0-16786 GCA_043741175.1 Verrucomicrobiota bacterium | reverse complement strand
GACGCGATGTCCACCACGCGGGCATAACCCTTGGCCTCGATCAGCTCATGGATGCGTTCGAGATAATCTTCGGCGCTCTGGCTTGGTGATGTTTGCGCGGGCATGACGCGGGGATTAAACACGCTTTTGAGGGGGAAGCAAGCCGGGGACAGCCGGGGTGTGACTGAGGGTGTTTAATCACACGCTACAAAGACGGCGCAGACGGGCGAACCCACAGTGATCGTCTGACCAGTGGGTTTCAGTTTCCCGGTTGCCGCATCAATCGCAAACACAACCACGGAATCGGAGTTTTGATTTTCCGCGAGCAACCAGCGTCCGCTCGGATCAATGGCGAAGTGGCGCGGAGTTTTTCCCTGTGTGGATTCATTTTGCACGAGCGTCAACTTGCCCGTTTTCGTTTCCACCGTGCACACCGCGATGCTGTCATGCCCACGATTCGAGCCATAAATAAACTTGCCGCTTGGATGAACAACGATCTCGGCGCAGGAATCTTTTTCCGTGACGGCGTAATCAGCCGGAAGCGTTGAGAGCGTTTGAACCTCAGTCATGGCAGCGGTCTTGGAGTCGTAGGAGAAGACCGTGATCGTGAGTTTCATTTCGTTGATCACATAAACAAACTTGCCGTCCGTTGAAAACGCCAGATGCCGCGGCCCCGCGCCCGGCGCGGTGGTAGCGAATGAAGGATTATTCGTTGCGAGTTTTGCGGCAGTCGAGTCGAGTGGGTAAACTAAAATCTTGTCGAGGCCGAGATCGCAGGTGAGCGCGAAG
Source organism: Verrucomicrobiota bacterium (assembly GCA_043741175.1). Taxonomy (GTDB): domain Bacteria; phylum Verrucomicrobiota; class Verrucomicrobiia; order Limisphaerales; family JADLHS01; genus JADLHS01. The sequence continues at coordinate 16,018 of JAYUAV010000343.1, read as the reverse complement.
CGATTGTCTGGCGACGGAACAATGAAATGTGCGTGCGGCCCGGTCTGGCGTTTCGGATTCACGCTGGCGCCGGTGTGTTGAATGGTCGTCGCCGCCTCGCCAAGGCTTCCATCAGTTTTGACAGGGAGAGAAGCGATGCTGCCGGAACCGTAATTGGCGACGAGCAAACATTTCCCGCTCGCGTCCACCACGAGGTGACACGGCCCGCTGCCGCCGGAAGATTGTTGGTTCATCAACGTGAGCTTGCCGGTCTTTGGATCGCTCTTGAACGCGCTGACGCCGCCGCGCTTGTCGGGCGTGTCGCTCATTTCGCCAGCGGCGTAAATAAATTTCCCCGTTGGATTCAGCGCGAGAAAGCTGGGGCTTTTAGTTTCAACCGCGAGTTCGGGTTCGGAGAGTTTTCCGGTGGTGGAATCAAAACGTGAAACGTAAATCCCTTTGCTCTTCGCGCCAGTGTAGGTGCCAAAATAGACGAAGTGTTCGCTGGCAAAGCTGGCGAGCGTGCAGGACAGCAGAAGCGCGATTGAGAAGATTTGTTTCATCCGCTTCAGTGAACACGAAGTAAGGTGGGAGACAAGTGGTTTTTGGATTGCGCTATCCGCCAATGCAACTCATCGAGCGGGACGCAGGAACGAAATCCGGTTCGCCGATGTGATGACGATCTTCCTTTTGCCAGACGACGCCGCGCAACCAGCGATCCAGTTCCTCGTCACTCGCACCGTTGCGGAGGAGTGAGCGGAGGTCGTGTTCAGTCACGCTGAACAGACAGGTGCGGACTTTGCCGTCGGCGGTGAGCCGGATGCGATTGCAATGGCCGCAGAAGGGTTCGCTCACCGGCGCGATGATGCCGATCTCGCCGCGACCCTCCGCGTGTGCCCAGCGTTTTGATGTGGAGGAGGGATTATCATTCGTGATGAGGCGCAGATCAAAGCGCGCTTGCAGCCGGCGGAGAATTTCTGCGCCCGGTACAACCATTTCGCGCTGCCAGGCGCGTGCAGAATCCAACGGCATGAACTCGATGAAGCGCAGGCTCACGTCAGCATCGCGGGCGAACTCAACGAGCGATTCGATCTCGTGATCGTTGATGTCGCGGATGACAACGGCGTTCACTTTTACGGGTGCGAAGCCGAGTTCCTCCGCGAGGCGAATGCTTTTGAGAACAGCTTCAAGCCCATCGCGTCCGGTCATCTTTTTGAAGTTGTCACGATCTAGGGAATCCATGCTGAAGCTGACGCGGCGCAGACCGGCATCGCGGAGCGCGCGGGCTTTTTCGGCGAAGAGAAACCCGTTCGTCGTCATCGCGAGGTCTTCGATGCCCGGAATGGCGGCGATGCGGGCGACGAGTTTTTCTAGTTCCTGACGGAGCATCGGTTCGCCGCCAGTGAGACGAATTTTGGTGATGCCCAGACTGACAGCGAGGCGGATGACTCGTTCAATCTCCTCGAACGAGAGCAGATGTGCTTTGGGAACCCACTCTTGAACGATGGGTTTGGAGTCGGGCATCTGCGCCCAGCGACCGCGATAGAAGTTTTGCGCCGCCTCGGTTTCCGGGAGGCAATAGAGACAGCGAAAATTGCAGCGGTCAGTAAGGCTCACCCGCAGATCGCGCAGCGTGCGGCCATGCGAATCTACGAGCGAGCCAGCGGGCGACATTTATTTCACGCCAGCGGGGGCGTTGGTGAGCGGAGGGATCGTCTTGACGGTGCCGTCAGCGTTCACTTCCACATTGAGATCGTACACGTTGGTGTTGTCGGTGTGTCGTTTGACATTCATCAACTTGGTCGCGCCTTTTTCTTCCGAGAAGCCGATGCCCTTGCGAATCCAATCCATACGACGGGCGATGGAGAGATCCGTCTTCAACTGCGCGACCTGACGGCGTAGCGTGTCGAGGTCGTTGAATTGTTTTTCAAGTTGGATTTTCTCAGCCATGAGGCGCGTGAGTTCGCCCTGGAGGAATGCCTTGTCGCCTTCGGATGCGTCGAGCTTGCGCTGGGTTTCGGTGATCTGTGAGGTGAGATTAGTGAGGGCGGCGCTGAGATCAATGGCCTTCTCATCTAATTCGCGATTCTGTGTTTCGAGTGCGGCGATCTTCTGATCGCGTTCAGCGAGCGCGGTCTGGGTGGCCTTCAACGACACCTCGGTCTTCTTCAGGCTGCCCGCGACTTGAGTGAAGGTGTTGGTCAAAGTGCCGAATTCCGAGCGCACCTTGGTGAGGTCATTGGAAAGCATGGTGTTGACCTGAACCTGTTCGGTGAGGTCGGAGCTGGTCTTCACAACGTCGTTCGAGAGGTTGAGAATGGTGGTGGTGGCGACGCGTTTCTCGTCTTCCGCCTGCTTCTTGCTGGTGAACAAAACAACGCCGAGTGCGATGCAGACAGCGGCCAAAATGATGACTCCGATAATATTTTTCATAACAGTTGTGAAGGATGCCAACCGCGATGTTCTTTGGCAAGCATCCGGTTTTGAAAAAAACGGGTGCTTGTATGATCCGCAACTCTGTCAAACCCTCTGCTCACGCCTTTTGCCCTGAGCAAGGCGCAGTCATATCCAGTGCTTGAGTCTCTCTCGCAAAATTTGCCGGGCGCGATAGAGCCGGGATTCCACCGCTTTAGGCGTTGCTGCAAGGATGGCTGCCGCTTCCGCCATGCTGTGTTCTTCCCATGCGCAAAGCACGATGGCTTCGCGCATGTCTTCGGGTAAATCGTTCACAGCCGCCCGCACCGCAGCGGCGCGTTCATCAGACAATACCTGTTCCTTGGGAGTTGGCGTTGCTGCGGGGAGTTTTTCAGCGATTGATTGTTTCGTTGAATCCGATTCTGCATCAAGCGAGACATTCGGATGCCGCGTGCGCCAGCGGATTTGATTCCGGGCCAGATTTGCCGCGATGGTGAACAGCCATGCGGAAAATTTCTTGTTCGCGTCGAATGAGGCGCGGGATTGAAAAACCCGGGCGAATGTTTCTTGCGCCAGATCGTTCGCGTCATCCTCGTTGTTCAACATCCGGCAAAGCAGATGAAACACCGGCGTGGCGTGGCGCGTCATCAAGTCATTGAGTGCCGCGTCGTGACCAGCGGCAAGACGCGCCATGTCCGCACGATCCTGCGCGTCGGATTCAGTGGTTTCCATGCTCATGGTCCGCCGGGTGCGACATGGACTGTTCGATCTGTTCGTGGAAGCCAAGCGTGAGACGTTGCATTTCAGCGAGGTAACGCCGACCTTGCTCTGGCGGCATGGCCTGGCTGACTTCGGCAAAGTGCCGGAGCATCTGCGTCTGACATTGCGCCCGCAACGCGCCAAGTTCGGAAAGCTTTTGTTCGGCGACCGTAGTTATGTTGGTTGCGCCAACCAACGCCGCTTCCAGTTCCCGCTTCTTAGCGGCAATCTGTTTGCACATTTCGGCGCACTTCGGCATGTAACCCTCGTGCATCTGTCGAATGCGTCCCAACTCGGAATCTGTTAAACGAAACTCTTGACGTAACCAATCAAGGTCATCGGCGGAGCTACTCATGTGCTTGGCGCAAAGTCGCGTCGCAATCACGTAGGAGCCGACAAACAGCACCGCGCAAGCCGCCAGCACCAGAACCACGGTGATGAAAGATCGCTTGGTCATCTCAGTGCAATGCGTTTGGTGCCACGGCTGAGAGATAGCGAGCCTGCGCATCGTTCCGGGCCAGTCGCTCTCCCTTATTCCAACCCAACCCCAGTCCTGTCAACACGAGCACCGCCGCAACCGCGAAGGCTAAACGCGGTCGCAGCAACCAGCCCGCGAGCACATCCAGCCAATTCACGTTGGTTGTTGCGTCCGCCTTTTCGATCCGGCACCAGACATTTTCCTGGAAGCGCGGTGGCAGCGACGGCGAGAGGCGAGATTCGCGCAGCAGCGCGCCGAGCCGGGCGTCATCAGGTTCAAGATCGGTTGGTTTCATATCAAGTTGGTTTTGCCGCCACACCCGCATCGTTCATCATTTTCTCACCCGGATCATTCGTTTGCCGGGCCAGCAAACCGGATTTCCCATTCGCTCACCACCAAATTCTTAAATGGGGTGAACACCCCATATCGCCCGTAAGGTTCTCCAGTTTACTTTATCGCGTTGTGAAAGGCCGGGTGCTCGCAGGCCGGAGACTCAATCAATCTCAACATCCTAACTAAGATTACCCCGGTGCATCGGGAATCCCGCAAAAAATTCTTCACTCATTTTGCGTGGGTTGATGGATGGCGGGGTAAGCAGCGTTAGAGACAGTCATAATTGCTGTCCGCAAAATTAACAAAACAACTAAACAAAGATCGAATATGAAAACCATCAAACACACTTCCACAAACCTCACCAAATGTTTCGCTGTGCTGACACTCGTCGGCCTGATGTCGCTGCCCCTTTTGGCGCAAGACCAAGAGAAAGGCGCGACCAAACTGATGAGGCTCAACCCCATCACGACCGTTGCGGACGCCGATGCCGTCCAGCCGGGCGACACCGTCGTCATGTCCTGCCCGAAATGCAAAAACAGTTGGGTGACCGTGGTGACTCCGCCAACCAAATCGGGAGCCAAGCCGGAAACCAGCATCGTCGCACGCCATGATTGCCCCGGCTGTGAGCATAAATATGCCACCGAAGGCCACGGCAAGATGAAGACGGAGAAGATTACTCATGTCTGCAAGATGTGCGGCAGTGAGGACGCGTTCTGCTGTGTGATGAAGAAGGGCACCGGCCCGACACGCGGCATGGAGAAGAAGTAATACTTCATCCCTCAACAATTGGAACACGGCGGACAGATCAACACACTGTCCGCCTTTTGTTGCAGAATAATCTGCGGGGTTTTTCCGCTTGCGGTGTAAGGAGAATGACAGTTGAATCAATAAAACTATGAAAAAGCTCAAAACACTCACAGCCCTTGTGCTGACCGTGGCCTGCGTCACCGCCCCGCTTGTCGGGTTTGCGGAAGAAAAAAAGGCGGAAAAAGCCAAAGCCTATCCACTCGAAAAATGTGTCGTCTCGGACGAGAAGCTCGGCGAGATGGGCAAGCCCTACGTATTCACACACGAAGGTCAGGAGATCAAACTGTGCTGCAAATCCTGTCTGAAGGATTTCAACAAAGACCCAGCCAAGTATCTCAAGAAACTCGACGGTGCCGCCAAAGCGGACAAGAAGTGAATTGCCAAAGCCAAACGCCGGTTGGCGTTTGGTGGCATGGCTTGTGATAGATTATCACCATGAAACGAGCAGTCGCCATTGTTCTGAGTCTGATCCTCATTGGGATTCAGGGGATGGCGGCTGTTCAAATGACTTCCGTTCTCAGCTCGCAAAAAAAATCCTCGTGCTGCTCCGATAGAATGGCGGAATGTTGCTGCGTTTCAGAATCCACAGCCGCCCCGCAGCCGCTTCCCACTGCCGCCGCTCCTGCTGTGACGCAGAATGATTTCTCCGCAGCCCTTTCAACGCTCGTGACGTGGACGCTTCCTGAGTCTGTGCCCACGCAAATTTCCTCCTTCGCTTCCGCGCCATCCTTGGCGAACGCTGTCCCGTTGTTTCAACGGGATTGCGCCCTGCTGATCTGATTCTTCCCGTCTGAACGCACGCAGTGTGTGCCGCGCAGGTGCATTGCGTCATCCTCTGAACTTGTGGCGACGAGGTAACAAGCCGCAGTTCACAGAAAAATCACCTCCGTTCTGCGCGGGAAGAACTTTTGATCAGCATGAAAATAAAAATAATTTACGGTTTCATTTTAGTCCTGGTGGCGAACTCGGTGATTGGCGCGCCGCCGACCGATCCATCGCTGCGAGTCACGCCTGCGCTCATCAATCAATTTGCAGAAGAGTTGCGCACGAACCACCCCGCGCTACTCGCCTCCCGCGCCCGGACAAACGCCGCCGCTGCGGGCATTGCCGCCGTTCGCACCTGGAACGATCCCCTGTTCCGCATCGGCGGCATGGCTGCGGATACGACGATGCGCTCGGACAACGGCGACATCATTTATTCCGCCGAGCAAAAGCTCCCACTGTTCGGCAAAGTCCGCGCCACCCGCGCCATCGCTTCCGCCGAATTGGACATTGAGATCGCGTCCGAAGATTTCCAGTTTCAGATTCTGCGCCGCGAATTTGCCAAGGCTGCGTTTCGCACCGCGCTCGCGGAGGAAACCGTCCACATTGGCGAACAAGACCTCGCGTGGATCGAAACGACGGAGAAAGTTGTCGAGCAAAGTTACCGCTCTGGTTCAGGGCGGCTCATGGACGTGTTGCAACTTCAGAACGAACACGGCAAACGCGTCGAGCAACTCCAAACCGACCGCGACCGCCTCGGCCACGCGAAGCTCGCGCTCAACCGTTTCCTCAATCGCCCGCTGGAATCGCCGTGGCCCGCGCTCGAACTGCCGTCCGTGGCGGAGCAGATTGTTTATAGCCAGCGCCTCGCAGACTTCGCGCTGCGCTACGAACCGAAGCTGAAAGTCATGCGCCAACAAATCCGCCAGACGGAAGCCACGGTGAACGCAGCACGCAAACAGCGTTTGCCCGATGTCACACTCGACGTGGAGAACCGCAACTATTCGCGCAACGGCGAACTGCGCCAGACGGAGATCATGCTTGGTTTCACCATCCCATTCGGCAACGCCTCCAAGTATCGCGCCGACATCCGCCGCGAAGACGAGAAGCGCAAAGCCGCCGAGTTCGACGCGGAGGATTACAAGCAATCCGTCCGCGAGGAAGTCCACCTGCTCACGGTGAAGATTGACGCCGCACGCCGCGAGGCGTTGCTCTATCGCGATCAGATCATTCCGCGCAGCGAACAGGCACAGGCCAGCGCGAAGGCGATGTATGAATCCGGCGGGTTGCTCCGCGACGTGCTGGACGTGCGGCGAATGCTGCTCGAAGGCCGCCTCATGCAGGCCCGCGCCGTGGCCGAGCAGTACGAAATGCTTTCCGAACTCGTCCTCTGCTGCGGCCTCGGCGATCTGGAGGCGTTGCAGATGTTGAGTGCACAACCTGAATCTCAAAACGGAGTAACCAAACCATGAACTTTATCCCGAACAAACGCAGAGGCGCAGAGAACGCGGAGAAACACGGAGAAAAAATGAGATACATTGCGTCAGAATTGAATTCTCTGCGCCTCTCTGCGGACTCTGCGCCTCTGCGTTTCTTGGCTTTCCAGTTTCTGCTCGCGCTAACGCTGATTGCGTCGGCGTGGCTCATCACTGGCTGCGGCAAATCAGATTCAGCCACCACGAAATCCGAGCGCAAGGTGCTCTACTACCAAAGCGCCATGCACCCGTGGATCAAGTCCGACAAACCCGGACGCTGCACCATCTGCGGCATGGAACTCACGCCGGTCTATGAAGGCGAGAGCGGCCTCGACGTGGGCGGCGACATGATTTCGCTCTCGGAAAGCTCCATCCGGGTACTCAACGTTCAAACGAGCGAGGTCAAAACCCAATCGCTCGTCAAGACGCTCATCGTCGCGGGCACGATTGACGACGACGATGCAAAGCATCGCGTGTTGTCCGCCTACATTCCGGGCCGCATCGAGAAATTGCACGTCAGTTTCGTCGGCGCAGAAGTGAAGACTGGTGAACCGCTCGCGGAATTTTACAGCCCAACGCTGCTCCAGACCGAGCGCGAGTATCGGGCGATTGCCAGTTCAACCAACTCCGACATGCGCGCCGCAGTCGTCTCACGGTTGCGGCAGATCGGATTGACGCCGGAACAAATTGAAGCGCTCCCCGCCAAATCGGCGGACGCGTTGACATCGCAAATCCTTGCTCCCATGAGCGGCACGGTGGTTGAGAAAAAAGTCTATGCCGGGCAGTACGTGCAGGAAGGCGAACGCTTGTTTGAACTCGCGGATTTCTCAACGATGTGGTTTCAGTTCCGCGCTTACGAGCAGGACCTGTCGTGGATTCATGCCGCTCAAAAAGTTGATATCATCACGCCGTCGCTCCCGGGAAAAGTCGTGAGCGGTGTCATCAAGTTCATTGATCCGAACCTCGACGAAGCCACGCGCTCGACGAAGGTGCGCGTTGAGTTGGAAAATCCGCTCGTGGAGGGGCGACGCCTCTTTTCGCATCGTCTCTACGCGGATGGCGTCGTTCATCTGGACGCGCCGGAAACACTCGCCGTTCCGCGTTCAGCAATCATTCAGACCGGCCCGCAAGCCGTCGCGTTTGTGGATCAAGGGGGCGGTGGTTATGCGCGCCGCGTGCTCAAGCTCGGTCGTCACGGTGACCAGTTGATCGAGGTGCTCGACGGCATTTCCGCCGGCGACAAAGTCGTTGTGAACGGCAACCTGCTGTTGGACGGTCAGGCCGAAATGAACCGCTCCTATGCCTCACACGCGATGTACTCCGACGACACGAACGCTTTGCCCGCGTTTCCCGCGCTGACCGGCGAGCAACGCAAAGCGGTCAAAGATTTCCTCGCACTTGCGGATGCGCTGGCCACGTCGCTTTCCGCTGACGATGTGAAGGAGTTCAACGCCCAGGCCGCGAAAACGCACGTCGCCACGCCGTCGTTGCTTGCTGCCTTCGATGGCACCAATGCCTGGCAGTCGTTGCTAAAGCCGGTCGAGAAGGTCGGCCATCTCGGCGCGGCGGAAAATCTGAAAGCCGCCCGCAAAGCGTTTCATCCCTTCAGCGAAGCGACCGTGGCGCTGGCTCAGGCGTTGCGCCGCGCGGAGAAGGAATTCGCCACGTTGAAAGTTTTCCGTTGTCCGATGACGAAGGACGCGTTTCCGGGCGCACCCAATCGCGCGGACTGGATTCAACTGCAACCCGAGATACACAATCCGTGGTTCGGTAAAGAGATGATTGACTGCGGCTCGGAGGTTAAACCGTGATTACTCGCATCATCGAATGGAGTCTGAAAAACCGCTTCCTCGTGCTGTGTGGCGCGTTGATGCTCATCGCGCTCGGCGTACGCGCGGTGTTCAAGACGCCGGTGGACGCCATCCCCGACCTCACGGAAAATCAGGTGCTCGTCTATGCCGATTGGATGGGTCGCAGTCCGCAGGAGGTCGAAGATCAGGTGACGTTCCCGCTCTCGACCGGCCTGCAAGGGCTCGCGGGTGTGAAGGATGTCCGCGCGACTTCGATGTTCGGCTTCTCGCTCATCACGATCATCTTCGAGGAAGGCGTGGACACTTACTTCGCGCGGACGCGAGTGCTGGAGCGGCTGAATTATCTTCAGGCCAACATGCCCGAAGGCGTGAAGCCCCAGCTCGGCCCGGACGCCAGCGGTCTCGGTTGGGTGTATCAATACTATCTCGAAGTTGATCCCGCCAAAGCGCCCGGCGGCGGCTATGACCTCGGCAAGCTGCGTGCGACACAGGATTGGTTCGTGCGCTACCAACTCTCCAGCGTGCAAGGCGTGGCGGAAGTCGCGAGCATTGGCGGCTTCGTGAAGCAATATCAGATTGAACTCAGTTCCACGAAAATGCGCGCGGCCAATGTCTCGCTCGGCGAAGTAATGTCCGCCGTTGCGAACGCGAATCTCAACGTCGGCGGCAAAGTTATCGAGGAGAACGGCGCGGAGTTTGTGCTGCGCGGCATCGGGTTGGTCGCGAACACGGAAGACTTGGAACTCATCGCGGTGAAGGCGGTCGAGGGCACGCCGATTTATCTCAAGGACATCGCGACGGTGCAGATCGGTGGCGATTTCCGGCGCGGCGCGTTGGATGTGAACGGCGCGGAGGCAGTCGGCGGCACGGTGGTGATGCGCACGGGTGAAAACGCCAAAGCCGTCATCGAACGCGTGAAAGAGCGCATCGCGGAAATCGCGCCAAGCCTGCCGCCGGGCATTTCCATCAAACCGTTCTACGACCGCAGCACGCTGATTGACCGCACCATTGACACGCTCAAACACGCGCTGCTCGAGGAAATCATTCTCGTTACGCTGGCGCACATCATTTTCCTGTGGCACTTCCGTAGCATCCTCATCGTCACGCTGCCGTTGCCGATCTCGATTCTGATTTCGTTCCTGCTGATGAAAGAATTCGGCATCACCAGCAACATCATGTCACTGACGGGCATTGCCATCGCCATCGGTGTGCTGGTGGATGCTGCGATTGTGGTGACGGAAAATGTAATTCGACATTGTGAGCGCGCCGAGGAGGAAAAAGGCAGCCAGCTTACGCCCACTGAAACCTTGAACGTCACACTCGCCGCCTGCCAGCAGGTGGGTCGCCCGATCTTCTTTGCGATGGCGATCATCATTCTCGCGTTCGTGCCGGTGTTTGCGCTGTCCGGGCAGGAGGGAAAATTGTTCCATCTGCTCGCGTGGACGAAGACGTTTGCGATGGTGGGTTCGACGTTGCTCGCCGTCACGCTTGTGCCCGTGTTGTGCAGTCTGCTCGTGCGCGGGCCATTTCACAGTGAAGACAAGAACTGGGTGATGCGCGTGCTGCTGAAGATTTATGATCCGGTGTTGAACTGGGCGCTCAATCATCGCAAGAGCGTCATCAGTGCGGCGGCGATGCTGCTGGCGTCGGCATTGCTCCTGGCGTTTGGCTTGCCACGACCGGTGGTGTTGGTGATAGCGAATGTTCTGACTCCGCCGCCAACGGAGCAGTCAGCGCCGGAGGCGCGACAGACGGTAGCCCACGGCGCAAGCCGTGGGGACAGCGACGATGAGGGCAAGCCCCGGAGGGGCGAAAGAGTATTGGAGAATACCGCCTCTTCTGTTGCCCCTGCCGGGGCTTCTGATGTTTCCGAGCCTACCCACGGCTCACGCCGTGGGCTAACTTCTGACGCTGCTCCGCAGCTATCTGAGTCGGCACGCGACTCTGAGACTATGCGGCGTTTCGTTTTTCAATTCCCACGACTCGCGAATCTGGTGCAAGGCTTCGGCAAAGAGTTCATGCCGCCGTTGAACGAGGGCAGTTTGCTCTACATGCCGGTGCTGTTGCCCAAGACAAGCCTTTCGGAAATCCAGCGCGTGATGGCGTGGCAGGATCAAGTGATGATTGGCGTGCCGGAGATCGAGACGGTCGCGGGCAAGTCGGGCCGCTTCGAGACGCCGACCGATCCCGCACCGACGGAGATGTTGGAGACGACGATCACGCTCAAGCCGGAATGGATTTCGACGAATCGAACGGTGCTGGGTTTCATCAAGCTGCCGCGTGTGGTGCGCAATCCCGCGTGGCGCGACGGCATGACGGTCGAGAAACTCAAGGCGGAGTTGACGGAGAAGATGAAGGTCGTGCCGGGTTACGTGCCGGCATTTTTGCAGCCGATTGAGAATCGCATCTTGATGCTCTATACCGGCATTCGCGCGCAGGTGGGTGTGAAAATTTACGGCGACAATCTCGACGCGCTGCAACAGAAGGCTTACGAGGTCGAGGCGGTGGTTAAAAAAATTCCCGGTGCAGCAGGCGTATCGCCGTCGCGCGTGCAGGGCAAACCGTATCTCAACGTGAAGGTGGATCGGCGGGCGATGGCGCGTTACGGCTTGAGCGCGCGTGACGTGCTGGACGCGGTGGAGGTTGCCATCGGCGGCAAGAATGTGAGCGTGACCATCGAAGGGCGCGAGCGTTATCCGATTCAAGTGCGGCTCGAACGCGGTGAGCGCGATGACATCGAGAAGATCGGGCGCATCTTGATAGCCACCAAGTCAGGCATGGGGGGAAATAAGTCGGATGGGGCGAAGGCGACTTATGGGGGCGGTGGCATGGGCGCTGGCGGCGCGGAGGCGAACACTATTGCCAGCGTGAGTTCTGCGACGGCCTACATTCCACTCGCGATGGTGGCTACAATCACGCGCGAAGTCGGCGCGAACGAAATCGCAAGTGAGAACGGAAGGTTGCGCGCCTATGTGCAGGCCAACGTGCAAGATCGTGATCTCGGCGGCTTCGTGAACGAGGTGGAAGCCGCGCTGCGCAAGGTGAATTGGGGCAGCATGACTTACAAGATGACTGGCGAATACGAGAACCAACGCCGCTTCACGCAGACGATGCAGTTCGTTTTCCCCGGCGTGATGCTGATCATCTTCGTGATGCTTTACATGGTCTATCACAGCGCCGCAGAGGCAGCGCATGTGTTGCTGGCTGTGCCGTTTGCTTTGAGCGGCGGGGTATTTCTGCAAAAGCTGCTGGGCTACAATTTTAATGGCGCAGTGTGGGTCGGTTACATCGCGCTGTTCGGAACGGCAGTGCAAACCGGTGTGGTGATGGTTGTCTATCTGGAGGAGACGTTGAAGAAACGCATGGCGGAACGCGGTGCATTGTTCAACTCAGCAGATTTGGTTCAAGCCGTGAAAGACGGAGCGCGGCTGCGGTTACGCCCGAAGGTGATGACGGTGGCAACAATTGTGGCGAGCTTGCTGCCGATCATGTGGAGTCATCGGCAGGGCGCAGAGGTGATGAAACCGCTGGCCACGCCGGTCATCGGCGGGATGTTGAGCAGCTTGGTTCACATTCTCATCGTGACACCGGTGATCTTCTGCTGGCTGCGGGAGCGGGAGTTGAAGAAGGCACGCAAGCCAGGCGTTTCGTGATTCAATTATTCTTCGGATCCACGAGGCTCGCCGGGAAGCGGAATCGCGCGACCTCCATCGCACCGCCGACGCCGGGGATCAGTGCCGCGATTCCCGTGTCTGCATCTTTGAAATAGAAGAACAACACCACGCGCCCCTCCACCGTGGCGTTGCCGTGGTAGAAACGGTACTCGGGTAATTGAAATACTTTTGACTCGCCGAAGGTCACGCTCCGCCCCATCGCGGCGGCGGCGACCTTACCCAACACTGCCAGGAGCGCGGGTGAATCATCCCTCTCAGAAGCTATGACAAACCGTTCGTCGCCACCGAACTCTTCGAGGAAATAATGCACGGCAGTCTCGTAATCCGTGGGATGCAACATCCGCTCACGCAACACGCCGAGATGTTTTGGGAAATCTTGAGAAGCAGCATTCACGGACGGGAGTCTGGTGGAGAGTGCATACCGAGGCGAGCGAAAGAATCTGGCGTGACTTCGCGAGGCATTCGTGGAATTCTCACGCCGCTATGAAAAAAATCCTACTCCAAAGCACGTTCGTTTTGTTGTTCGGCCTGGCCTCGGCCTGCGCCGCTGAAACCAATTCCGCTCCCGCTGCCAAAGCCGAGCCTAAGAAAGAAACCGCCCCGCCGGATTCCAAACCCGCTGTCGCCAAAGAAGTCGCCGTCGTCAAGACGAGCGATGGCGAGATGGTTCTGGAATTTTGGCCGGATGTTGCACCGAATCACGTTGAGAATTTCAAGAAGCTCGCCAAGCAGGGTTTCTACGATGGAACTTGTTTCCATCGCGTCATCAAGGGATTCATGATCCAGGGCGGTGATCCGAACACGAAGGACGAGAGCAAGAAAAGCTCATGGGGCATGGGTGGGCCCGGTCACACGGTCAAGGCTGAGTTCAACAAAAAATCGCACACACGCGGCGTCCTCTCGATGGCGCGCTCGCAGGATCCCAATTCCGCCGGGTCGCAGTTCTTCATCTGTCACGGTGCGCCGAGCTTTCTCGACAATCAATACACTGCGTTCGGCAAACTCATCAAAGGCGACGATGTGTTGGAGAAGATTGCCACCACTGCGACTGAGCCAGGTGATCGTCCGGTCAAGCGCGTGAACGTCGAGAGCATCAAGATCGTCCCCGCCGATTCCATCAAGTAACCACTCAACGATAAATTTATGAGCGAAGCAGCAATCATCAAAACATCAGAAGGAGAAATGGTTCTCGAATTTTGGCCGGACGTTGCTCCGGGTCATGTGGAGAACTTCACCAAGCTGGCCAAGAAAGGCTTTTACGACGGCACTTGTTTTCATCGCGTCATCAAAGGCTTCATGATTCAAGGCGGCGATCCGTTGACGAAGGACGAAACCAAGCAACGCAGTTGGGGCACGGGCGGGCCGGGCACTCAGATCAAAGCCGAGTTCAATGACAAGGCGCACACACGCGGCGTGCTTTCCATGGCGCGTTCGCAGGATCCGGATTCCGCTGGATCACAGTTCTTCATCTGCCACGGCGACCCGCGCTTCTTGGATCGTCAATACACGGCGTTCGGCAAACTCATCAAGGGTGACGACGTGTTGGAAAAGATCGGCACGACGGCCACGCAACCGGGAGATCGCCCGGTCAAACGCATGAACGTGGAGAGCATCAAGATTGTTCCGCGTGACTCGGTGAAGTAAGAGACTTCGATTTGCAGACGCGGATGAGGCAAAGGCTTCATCCGCGTTTTGGTTGTACGGGAAAAGTTAGCAGAATAATTTCTCAGGTGTCATCCTCAAAGACTACCCACCAGCTCCATCGAAAACAGCGAAGAACCGATTTATCCGACCTTACTGCGATTGAGCCGGTGAAAATGTCAGTTGCAGTCCTTTCTAACTTTGATCGCACCACGACAGATGAAGCTGGCAAACCGGGAATTGAACCGGGAATTGAAGTTGCAACAGCATTGTCCATTCGTTACCAATCCGCGCGATGCCGCCAGAACAAACCGGAGACACGAACAGCCAAGCCACCTTGTATCGCTGGGCGCCGTGGCTAGTTTTTATCTTCGCACTCCTCATCAATCTCCCATCCATCTGGAGCGAGACGAGCGTGACGTGTTCAGATGAGTATCAGCTTTCAATACGCACCCCGATGGAGATGGACGCGCGCGGCGAATGGCTCACGCCGTGGCTGAACGATCAACCCCGCTTGCGCAAACCACCGCTCATCTACTGGGCGATCCTTTCCACCTACAAAATCTTCGGCGTCAATCTCGTCTCCGCGCGAATCTGGGCGGCGTTGGCGGGCGCAGGACTTTGCTTGTGCGCGTGTCTGCTCGCGCGTCAATTGTCTCGCTCCAACGGTTTGCTCGCAGGTTTGCTGGCAATGGGATGCGTAGGCGTGGCGATTGAGGCGCGTCAAGCGATGCTTGATCTGCCGCTCGCAGTGTTCTCGGCGTTCGCAGTGTTGTTCTGGCTGCGCTGGATCAAACGAGAAAAACTTTTCGACATCGTGGTTTGCGCGCTTTGGGTCGGACTTTCATTCCTGATGAAAGGACCCGTCGGACTTTTCTTCTTCTTTGCAGGCGCACTGGCGGCGTTGTGGGCGTTCGACGCATGGAAAGTTTTGCTCCACCGCTCATGGCCACTCCTTCTCTGGCTCGTCATCGTGGCAGCCATCTCGCTGCCGTGGCCGTTGATGATGAAACATCTTTGGGGCGACAAGTTCGCTCAGATTCTTGGCGAAGAACTCATGGAACGGAAGTTCGGGACATGGAATGCCATGTCGCCGCTCTCCGCACTCGGCGGCGCGTTGGGATTGATCTTCCCGTGGACACCGCTGGTAGTGGGCGCAATCATCAGCCACTTCAGAAAACCGCGCAGTGATCGTTCGCAGAATAATTCCTGGCTCGTGGCTTGGCTCGTCGTTTCCATCCTGCCGTTCTTTTTCATGAAGGCGTTCGAGCGCTACATGCTCGCGGTGATTCCACTTCAAGCAGTGCTGGCGGCGGACTGGCTTCAAACTGCGCCAACGAAGTGTAAAACCTGCGTGTGGCGACTCTCGTTCATCTTGCTTGCGCTGGTCGGAGTGGTCGTCTCGGTATTCGCGTTGTGGTTCAAGCTCGGAATCGTCGGCCCGCTGTTGTGTCTGGCGGTCGTGGTGTGGGGATTGTGGCACACCTTTCGTTCATCCGATGTCTGGACACCTGCGGCCAGTGCGGCGCTCGTCTTGATGCTGTGTCTGGGCGTGATTTACCCAACGCTTGGCATCAGCAGCATCGCACCAGATGTGAAGGAAAAAGTCGGCACACTCACCGCCCGCAAGTTCGGCATGTTTCAACCGTCACTCCTTTCAATGCGGCTTGGTTACAGTGTACAGATGTTCAATGCAGATAAATTTCTCGCAACACAAACCAACGCTCCCGTCTTAGAAGTCGTATTCGTGGAGGAATCATTCATCACCGGATTTGAACAACTGGCTCGCGAGCGTGGCTTGAAGATCGAAGAGATTGATCGGTTCAAAACATTTTACTCGCGGAGAGCTTGGCTGCGATTCGCCCGCGCCGATGCGCGTTGGCC
>JAYUAV010000342.1:0-8836 GCA_043741175.1 Verrucomicrobiota bacterium | reverse complement strand
GTCCCGGAGCGCGGACGGTCCCCGTCCGCAGCACTCCGCCATTGGTACACGCATGGAATCTTTTCATACGCCTTTGTTCCTCCACGCGCTGCGAGCGAGGGACCGCTCGCGCAGTGTTCTTCGCAGGGTTTGACATTTTCACCGTGAGTTTGGACTCTCACCCGCGCATGACTGTCAAACCGTGGAAATTCATTTCGTCCAAACTGCTCAACAAGTTCCGCATCTTCAATGTGCGCTCGGACATCCGGGTGTCGCCGCGCACTGGGCGCGAACATGATCTGTTCGTCATCGAATGTACCAACTGGTGCAACGTCATCGCCATCACGCCTGATCAAAAGATCGTGATGGTGGAGCAGTATCGCGCTGGCTCGGACACGGTGGAGCTGGAGATTCCTGGCGGGATGATTGATGCCGAAGATAGCTCGCCCGTGGCGGCGGGCGTGCGCGAGCTGCGCGAGGAGACGGGTTATGAAGGCCGTGATGCGCGGTTGCTCGGCCAGATTTTTCCGAACCCGGCGATCATGAACAACGTCTGCTACACGATCATCGTGGAAGATTGCCGCTGCATTCATCCCGTGGAACTTGATGCGGGCGAAGACATGGCCACGCGGCTCGTGCCCGTGGCGGACATTCCGCGACTCGTGGCTGAAAATAAAATAGGCCACTCGCTTGTGGCGGTGGCCTTGTATTATTTCGAGCTGTGGCAACGCGGGATAAAACGCGAAAGCGCATGAGTGAACAATGCCCAGGATCGACCCTTTTCCACCATGCCGCCACTGAGGGCGATTAGGCAGAAGTCGAAAGATGTTCAACCACTTCCCATTTCTGATTTCGGAATTCCAGAATTTGTGTCTCTACTGGATTTCTGTCGGGGTTGTGCTGCGCTCTCGCAAATTTCTTCGCATCACTCACATCATCAAATTCATGTTTTGACTCGTCAACGTCTTGAACACGAAGTCCATCACCGCCTTCGTCAACGGGACGCATCCCTGAACCGTCATATCGCTCTATGCCTTCAGAGAGAACTTTTTTCAGGAGAACCACGACTGGTTTTTTGGAAGACAGGACAACAACCTGACCCATTGGTTCCGCAAAGGTAACTGATCTCAGACCTGGCAGTGGCGCAGAGTAAACAATTTGCATGCTGCGATATTCGCAACATGCGTTATCCCCAGTCAAGTTAACGCCTCTTGACCGCTGGCGGGACAGTCCAGATAATCGGCCAACTAATCCTATGAAAATGACGCACAAGATTCGGCAGCGGCGCACCCTTTTTTCAAAAGAGATAATTGCCATCATGATTTCTGAGGTGTCCCCAGCCGATGCAAAGGAACTTTCTGACGAACTGCGCTGGATGTTCTCGAAACATGGGAACGATTCACATTACGAAGTCACTATTCACGGTGACAAGGTTGATGGAATTACAATAAGGGGAGGAGATAGGTGGGAGTCACAAAACGACCGTGACCACTTCCTCTTTGGGTTTCAACTCGCAATGTCTATGAATGGCATTGACGTAACACCTGGACCTTGATGCCTAGCATTGAAAAGAGGTGCAAAAGGGTCAGTCAAGAAGGCGGTTAGCCGAGGGCTTAATATTTGCGTGAAGGGGTTCTGGTGTGAAACAGGTCGGTTCTTTGTATCGACAACTCTACTCACGGCCAGCACCTGCCGACACGATCTCGAAAAACGCCTTCGCGTCCCTAACCGATTGGCGCGCAACCCCTGCCTCCTCGCGTTGGCGGTCGCATTGTTCAACTTTTCTTAAAGAAATCCTTCACGACCTCAACGACACGCTGGATTTGTGCGTCGGTCAATTCAGGATAGATCGGCAGGCTGAGACATTCGCGCGCGGCTCTTTCCGTGATCGGGAACGAACCTTCCTTATAGCCGAGATGCGCGTAGCATTTTTGCAAATGCAACGGCAGCGGATAATGCAGCGCGCAACCCACGCCATTGTCTTCGAGATGTTTCTTGAGCGCGTCGCGCTTCGGATGACGTACCACGTAAAGATGCCAAGCGGATTCCGCCCACGCAGCCTGCGTCGGAAGTTGAAGCGGCGTGTCCGCAAGCAATTCTGCGTAACGCTTCGCCACGCGCTGGCGGCCCGCCGTCCACGCAGGCAAGTGCGGCAACTTCACGCCCAACACTGCGCCTTGAATGCCTTCCATGCGGTAGTTGAAACCGATCTCGTCATGATAGTAACGCACCGTTGAACCGTGTTCGCGCAATGAACGAGCGCGCTTGGCGTATTCGGCATTGTTGGTGACGAGCGCGCCGCCTTCGCCAGCCGCGCCAAGATTTTTGCCGGGATAAAAACTGAAGCAAGACATCGCGCCGAACGTGCCGACAGTTTTGCCTTTGTATTTCGCGCCATGCGCCTGTGCCGTGTCTTCCACGACCGGCAGATTGTGTTTCTTCGCGATGGCAAGGATCGGATCAATGTCGAACGGATGGCCATACAGATGCACGGGCATGATGGCTTTGGTGCGCGGCGTGATGGCTTTCTCGATGAGTTTCGGGTCGAGATTGAACGTCGCGTCATCCACATCCACGTACACCGGCGTGGCGTTCGCGTAGGAGATCGCCCAACTGGTGGCCACGAATGTGCAGGGCGTGGTGATGATCTCGTCGCCCTGTTTGATGTTCAGGAGCAACAACGCGACGTGCAACGCGGACGTGCCGCTATTGAAAGCCACGCAATGTTCCGCGCCGCAATACTTCGCGAAATCTTTTTCAAATTGAACTACGTCCGGCCCAAGGCAGAACGAGCAGGCGTCGAGATTCCGAGCGATGGCGGCGTCAATCTCCTTGCGGAGCGGACGAATTTGAGCGGGCAAATCAAGGTATGGGACTTTGTCGTGCATGTGATTTAACTTTCAAAGTGGTTGAAAACCGGGCGACAGATTAGTTGAGGGCAGGACATGAGCAATTTTTTTCCATACGGATAGTTGGTCAGGGTTTTTCCGGGGAAGCCGCTCAAGGATTCTCCATCACCCAGATCACGGCGCGCTCACGCCATGCGTTCCAATCCGTGCCGTAATCTTCGCGCAGGATGGATTTCAAGATGAGCAACGCTTCGTCCGATTGATTGTCCCCCGGCGAGCGCGCCACTTCGATGAGCCACGGCAACTTCACCGAGTTCGGACGCGACAAGAGATCAGCGAACACCACGCGCCGCACCGCAGTAGGCGTGGTGGCATTCGTGAGTTGCGATCCAAAACTCGCGAAGGACGCATCCGGCAACAAGCGACCCGCATGTTGCGCCACATCCACCTGCCCCTCGGCTGGAGTCTGCGGCAACATCGCGAGCAACGTCTTTCCCTGATCGGATACGGAGCTGCCTGAAATCAAAACCTGACCGAGCTGCCCCGACCAATTCGTCACGACCACCGGCGCGCCGAATGAAGTCGTCGTCGCCTCGCGCGCGAACGCGATCAGCGGCTTGTCATCAGATTCTTCTGCGGCTGGCTTGTGGGAAAGTTTCTGCCAGATGTCTTCTGCACCCGCGATGACGAGCGCAACGACGACAATATGTTTAAGTTTTAGCTGCATGAACGATTCAGTTGCCTCCGGTGAAAGCAGGATGTCCGCCAGCGGGCAGAGTTTTTTTGACACAGCCAGAAAACTATATGGAAGCGAAGTGAAATCAGCCCAATCACAGCGACCGCTAGCCACAAAAGATCAAGGTTTGTCAAAAACAGAACCGCACTGCGTACCGTTTTTAGCCGGATAACCCGTCCAGCGAACTTGATTACAACAATGCTTGTAACGCCATACCTTCGGTGCGCTGCTCGACGCACATTTGCCGCTTTCTTGCGCTCAAAGCTCCCGTGCTGCAAAGTCGCAGCCAACAACACCAAAGCCACTCCCGGCGGCGGCACTCCGCGTCACGAAGCTGTACACGCATTACCCATTGTGGCGAAATAGCCGCAGGCAACTTGCACTGCTGTGAAATGATAGAAATCCTGACGCTGCGAAGATTAGCATAGCGTTCAGCGCATAGGCGCAATGGCTTTGGAAGTGAGGCTAATCCCGCGAGCATGATTTTCCGACCCTGAACGGGTCGGGGTTGTCGCAGCGCGACAACCTCTACCTCACACAGACACATCCTCTGTATGGCTTGAGAGCGCATCTCAGTTTTGGGTTTTCTTTCATTAACACCCGGATTCATCCGGGTGTTATGTGGGCGGAGAAAATGAGAACGGTTGTAACCGTTTTCGGGTCGTGATGGAGTCCACGGCTCGGCTAAACCGTTGAAACGGTTGTGGCTCGCTGCTGGCTGAAGCCCAGCGTTAATGAGAGTCCCGCAGAAGCGGAGTTGCGCCCATGCCTTGATTTGTCCCGAAGCCGTTCTTGACGGTCATTTTCCAGTTGCTACCCTCCCCAGCCCGTTGAATCGCGGAAATCCACTGACGGCTTTTCAATTTCCAACGGTCGCAACATTACCTTTATGAACGTCATAGTCGAAAATTTGGCCCCGTGCAAGAAACTCGTCCGCATCGAATTGGACGCCGCCGCCGTGGACACGGCGTTCGCCGTCATGGAGAAAAGTTTTCAGAAGGAAGCCAACATCCCCGGCTTCCGCATCGGCAAAGCCCCCATCCCCATGGTCCTCAAAAAACATGGCGACGCCATCAAGGACGAGGTGAAGCGCAAACTCATCGGTGATGCATACCGCGACGCGCTCAAGGAAAAGAATATCGAAGTGATCGGCTATCCTGACATTGAGGAAATCCAATTTACGCGCGGTCAATCATTGATGTTCGCCGCCACCGTCGAGACGCATCCTGAATTTGAACTACCCGAATACAAAGGGCTGCCGATCAAACGCGAAGCCAAGGAAGTGACCGAGGCCGACGTGGTGAAAGCCATCGAAATGCTCCGCGAGCAACGCACTGACTTCGCCAAGGTGGAACGCGGTCTCGCGACGGGCGACATCGCCGTGGTGAATTATTCCGGCACGAGCGATGGCAAACCCCTCACCGAAATCGCGCCCACAGCCAAGGGTCTCACGGCGAATCAAGGTTTCTGGATCGAGATGAAGGAAGGTTCGTTCATCCCCGGATTCAGCGAGCAATTGCTTGGTGCGAAGGCGGGCGAGAAACGCACTGTGACCGTGGATTTCCCGGCAGATTTCGTCAGCAAAGAATTGTCCGGCCTCAAAGGTGTGTATGAAGTCGAAGTCGTCGAGACGCGTGAAAAGACGTTGCCCGCACTGGACGATGCGTTCGCAAAAACATTCGAGGCTGAAAGCATCGAAAAACTCCGCGAAGGCGTGCGCCGCGATCTGGAAAGCGAGTTGAAATACAAACAGAACAGCGACACGCGATCACAGGTCGTCAAAGCACTGCTCGGCAAGGTGAACTTTGATCTGCCCGAAGCCGCAGTCGCCAACGAGACGCGTAACGTCGTCTATAATCTCGTTCAGGAAAACGCCAAGCGCGGCGTGCAGAAGGACGTGATCGAAAAAGAGAAGGACGCCATCTACTCCGCCGCCAACGCCAACGCCAAAGAGCGCGTGAAGCTCGCCTTCATCGTGCAAAAGATCGCCGAGAAGGAAGAGATCAAAGTGTCGCAGGAGGAAGTTCTCCGCCGCATCCAGACGATGGCGTCCATGTATCAGATTCCGCCGGACAAATTCATCAAGGATTTGCAGAAGCGCAACGGCATCGTCGAAATCTACGACCAACTTTCCACTGAGAAAGTCATGACGTTCCTCGAAAATAACGCCGCCGTGGAAACCGTGCCCGCCACGGCCTGATCGCGATGCTCAAGCCGGTCAAGAAAACCAAAGCCGGTAAGTCGAGCGGTTCGTTCGTTATCGTGGCGTCGCGTTACAACGCGCGCTACGTGGACGGCATGTTGAACGCCGCCGTGGCGGAATTGAAACGTACCGGAGCAAAAGTGCAAGTCGTCCGCGTCCCCGGCGCGTATGAGATTCCCGTCGTGGCTGCCAGGCTCTCAACCCTCGACCCTCGACCCTCGGCAGTGATTTGCCTCGGCGTCATCCTGCGCGGTGAAACCACCCACGCGCAGCACATCGGTGAAGCGGTCAGCGATGCCTTGATGCACATCCAAGTCACGCACGGCATTCCTGTCGTCCACGAAGTCCTGTTGCTGGAAAACAAGGAACAAGCTGAAGCGCGCTGCCTAAACCCGAAGCACAATCGCGGAGTGGAAGCCGCACAGACCGCGATGGAGATGGCGCGAGTGATGGCGGCACTCTGAAGTGAATCAACTGTAGCAGCGGACGTGCGCTGGCTCATTTTGTCTCCGACCTCCGGCATCTGATTTCAGACCTCTGGCTTCCGTCCCGCTTCCGGCATTGCCAAGCCGCCCGCACATTCTACAATTCACGTCACCGGCCACCACCAGTTTGCCGATCCGAATGTCCGAATACCAAGTCAAGTTCGAGGTCTTTGAAGGCCCGTTGGATTTGCTCCTCTATCTCATCAAGAAAGAGGAGGTGGACATCTATTCCGTCAACCTCACCACGCTCGCGTCGCAGTTTATCGAATACATCGAGATGATGCGCGAGTTCGATCTCGAGATCGCTGGCGAATTCCTCGTGATGGCCTCGACGCTCATGTACATCAAGAGCCGCGAGCTGCTCCCCGTGGAACAACAGGCGGTGGTGGAAGACGAGGAAGGTGGCGAAGACCCGCGCTGGGAACTCATCCGCCAGCTCGTCGAATACAAAAAATTCAAGGACGCCGCCGCACAACTCCAGACGCTCGAAGCGCGACAGGAAGGCGTTTTCCCCCGGCTGCCGATCAAGCCGCAGTTCGAGGAAGACAAAGCCGTCGTCAAGCAGGACATCTCAGTGTTCGACCTGCTCAATGCCGTCAATGCTGTCCTCAAACGCTTCGAGAAGCGCGACAACCCGCGCGAAATTTTCGAGGACAAATGGACCGTCAGCGAGAAGATTGAAATGATCGTGCGCGTCATGGAAAAAGGCACGGCGATCCGTTTCTCAGAGTTATTCGAGGACGCCATGAGCCGCAGCGAAGTCGTCTGCACATTCCTCGCGTTGCTGGAATTGATCCGTCTCAAACAACTCGTCTGCGGCCAGTCGTCCGACTTCGGCGAGATTGAAATCCGCAGGCGGGATGCGGTAGCTCCGGTCGTTGAAGCGCAACCTGACAGCCCGACTGGATTGAAAACCGAAAGCGAAGGTAGCCATGTTTAAGTGCTCCATTTGCAATCACAACAACGCCAAGTCGGAGTTTGTAAGTGAGGTTTTCACCTTTGGCGGACGGCGCGTGCTTGTAGAAAACATTCCTGCCCAAGTCTGCGCTCATTGTGGAGAGGCGACGTTCTCCCGCGAAACCACCGAGACCATTCGCCAACTCGTCCACGATGCCAAACATCCCATTCGCACCGAGCCGCTGGAAGTTTTCGCGCTGGCGTAAAAATTTGCTCTGACTCCGATCTGAAACCAACCTGTTATGGAATTGAAGTTCATTCTCGAATCGCTCCTGTTCTCCGCGCAAAAGCCACTGAGTCCTTCCGAACTGCGCGACATCTTCGCCACCGCCGCTGCTGCCGAAGACGCGGACACCACGGTCAAAGGACTCAAGAAGACCAAGGAGTCTGATATCATCGCCGCGCTCGAAGAACTGGCGAAGGAACATGAAGCCGCCGCTCGCAGCTATCGCCTCGTGTGCGTGGCGGGTTCGTGGCAATTCGTGACGCAGCCGGAATTCGCGCCGTGGCTCAAGGCGCTCGTGGGCGTGAAAGCGCGTCCGTCGCGCCTCTCGCAGCCTGCGCTCGAAACCCTCGCCATCATCGCGTATCGCCAGCCGATGACGCGCGCTGAGATCGAACAGATTCGCGGCGTCAGCGTGGACGGCACGATGCAGACCTTGCTGGAGCGCGGTCTCGTCGAGCAAAGCGGTCGTGCGGAAGTCATCGGCCGCCCCGCGCTTTACACCACCACCACCGCGTTCCTCGAATATCTCGGCCTCAAGAGTCTGGAAGATTTGCCCGCCGCCGATGAATTGCGCCGCATCCCCATCGAAAAGCCGGAAGCGCCGCTGACGGCTGACCCGGGCTTGGCCACAAACGCACCGCAGGAATTGAAGTTGGAAGAAGCGGGCGAAAAGCCTGCTGAACAGGCGGCGAAATAATTTTCGTAGCAGCCGAGGCAGCATGAGTAACATTTCGTCAACATATTCACCAATATGAAAACTCTCAGCACTCTGATTGTCGCGGGTCTGCTTTCTGGCTGTTCCAAACAATCCGATCCGCGCCTTGCCGATCTGGAGAAGCGTCTTGCCAAAGCCGAATACAATTTGCGCCTCTGTGAGACTAACGATTTTGCATTGCAGGCCCAGGTTGATATCACCACGCGTTACATGCAGGACACAGCGGCACTGATGCAGAAAACCATGACGCTTGCCACCAATCTTCAAACCGGCATGGCACAACTTTTGGCACTCACCAACTCGCCAGTGCCGGCTGTGCAAAGAACCGCTCGCGCATTGTCGCCTGCAAAAACCAGCAATGGAATTCCCGCAGATGTTTACAAAACGATCCGCGCTGAAGCGGAACGGCGATACCCAAAGGATTGGGACATGCAAGAATTTGTCGTTGGACAGCAAATCGAAGCCTATCGCAAATTACATCCCTGAATTGACCCTCCTCGCGTCGGCTACTACCAAGCCAAGATGAAACCCCTCGCTGACTGCCAACTCTACGCCTTCGTTGACACGGCGTATCTGCATGGCCGCGCGCCGGAAGTCGTGGCGCAGCAGCTTTGCGATGGCGGTGCGGACTTGATCCAACTTCGCGCCAAGACTTCATCGCCTGCGGAAATCCGCCGTATGGCCGA
>JAYUAV010000341.1:0-3393 GCA_043741175.1 Verrucomicrobiota bacterium | reverse complement strand
CAAGCCGGATTTGCAGAATGCTGTTGAAGTCCACGATGTCCATCGGCGTGAACAACGCCATCTCCCGCTCGACACCCAGGGCTTTTTCTCCAACGTGAGTGTGGCCGTAAAGCCCGCCCTGCTTGTGGATTTCTTCCGCCACCCAGTCGTTGAGATAATAGCGATTCAAGTCGCGCACCTTCGAGCGAAGATTCAATCCGATGGCGTGACCCAGCATCGAGCGCGGGTCCTCTTGGCCCGGCACGAGCCAATGGTTTCCTTCACGCACGCGGAACTCCGGGCCGAAGCCGCGTTGTGCGTACCACGTCCGCATCTCGTTGCCCATCTCAAGAATGTTCGAGACGTGGATGTCTGCGGCGCGAGCGAGCGCGAGCAATTTCTCGCCATCCTCGCTGCTCATCAGCCGCGAGTGAATGTGATCATCGCCAGAAAACCAGCCGCGCGCTGGCTGGTTGATCCAACGCTTGAGGCGAATTGTTTTGCGCGTCCACGCGCCCGCTTCGACGCGGAAGGTTTCGTGAACCGGGATGGTTTCAATGCCTCGCAGAATATGAATCTCCCAAGACCCAGCGGGCACGGACATTTCAAACGGCTTCGGCACAACCCAGTAGTGACCCCGAAAGTTTCCAGGAATCCAAACCATGTAACCGCGCCCCGGCCCGTAAATCGGCATTGCCGTCACGTCATTCATCATCGGCGCGAAATCCAGCGCGCCCGCTGGCTCCCAAAGACGTTGTCCAGTGCCAGACGTCAGCCGCATCAACACCGGGACGGACTGGCCGTGTTCGTCCAACACTTCAACGGAGAGTTGACCGTGCGGTCGTGACACGAATGAGATGGGATGGTGAAACGCCGCTGCGTTCTCATTTTCAAAGCGGAAGCCGAGAAGAAAAATGGTTTTGTCCGACGGAACCTGAGCCAGCTTCACGAGGATGTAGGTGGTGCAATTCGAGCCAATGGTGGCGGTGTAGCGCAATGGATCGCGCTCGCTTGTCATATCGAGTTCATGCACGACGAACCTCGGCGGGCCGCCGCCGGTGACGACTTTGAGAAGCAGCAGATTGAATTGCTGATCCAACTCAAACGTGGTGACGGGCGGAGTCGCAGTTTGACCCGGACGAAAATCCAGCGCGATGACTTCGGGTGTCTGCGCAAGCAGGCCCAACAGATTAGTCTCCCCTTGCCAGCGATAATACTCGCCATCCCGCGCTCCGGCATCCGGCACGTGACCGAAGCGAATCTGCTCCCCGACGGCGAGCGCGTCGCGGATACGATCCAACACTTCAAGCTGCGGCGCGGAGAGTTTGTTGCGGCAATGCGTGAGTAACTCCTGGGCGAACACGACCGAGTTGCTCATTGTGGGTGGCACCGCTGCCAATTGTTCCGCCGTGAGCTTCGGCAAGTCCACGCCGTGTGCGTGGCAACTTTGCTGGAAGTGGCTCAACAGAGAGATTACGACGAGTAGTGTGATCCAGAGAAAATCACCGCCGCAGGCTTTGGAGTGCGTGGACTTGTCCGCGCTTTCGGCAGGCGACTTGTCGCCGTCAAGCATGAGTGGCGCGCTCTGTTTCTCCGCCAAGCCGCTGAACGCGGCTCTGCTTTGACGACAAGTCACCGCACTCCAAATCTTCGCCATCTGAACGCGACTCAGATTTGTTTTCATTCGTGTCACTTCGTGTCCATTCGTGGTTAAACTTTTCCCCCGTCTCACTCCGTCACAGTTTCATTCAACAGCCGCCGATACGTCTGGCGCGCGTGTTCGTAATCTGCGCGCGCTGTTTCCTTCTCCGCCGTCGCGTAGGTCGGCTCTTTTTGTTTCCAACACTGATCCACTCCAGCGAGCAACCACTCGACACTGCGACGGCTGGCGCGAATCGGTTTGCCATTCACGATCACGAAGAACGGATTCGTATGTGCGCTCTCGCCCACGCGCAACGCGACCCAACTGCTCTGCTCCAACACGACATCAAACGTCACTTCCGTCTCGTGTCCATAGGAGGGAATCGCCTGCGTGGCGACGGGCATTCCGTTGACCACGAGTTCGACGATGGCGTTTGTCGTCTTGAGTTGTCGCACGGCGGCGAGCGCGGTGAGTTTTACTTTGCCCGGGCTGGTGAGCCGCACTTCACTGCCGCGTTCGCCGAGGTTCAAGGTCGTGTCACTCGTCATCGCGCGGAACTCCATCAAGTGCGCAGTGCCGTCGCTCACGTAGCTGCGGCCTTCGCGGATGCCTTCCACCCAGTCGTCGAATACCAGTTTGCCCGCCTGCTTCACGTACACGCGCCCGACGCCGACGCGCGCGCCGGTCATGCACGGGAAATCCGTCTCGCCACTCGCGCGCACGCGGAAGCCGGCGTTCAACGCGTGATACCACATGTTCCATTCCACGCGACGCGAAGTGTTCATCGTGGAAATAAAATCTACTGCGGGCACGAGCTTGCCATCTGCGCCGGGAACTTCGTGAGCAATGTTCATCACGAACTCATTCGCGCCGATGCCGTCGTAGCGCGGCACGTCGTAGTTTGGCAAACCGTTTGGGCCATCAGCCCCAGAGCCGATGCGCGCCACTTTCCCTTCCAGCCCAATGCCAGAATGAGCCGGGCCGCAGACCGCTCCCTGTTTCTTCGCCCAGCGTAGTGTGTTCAATCCGAGCGTGGGCCAATGTTTGTCCGAATCACCGCCGGGATAGATTTGGTCACGCAGGCGAAGGAGATTCAAGTGCCCGCTCTTGTGCGAACCAAATCCACTCACCTCGATGTCGTAGCGGAGCAGATACGGATAGCGCGAAACCAAATCCACTTTGCCGCAGAAAAATTGTTTCTGGAAATCAAAGCCCGGCCCCCACGTCAGATTGCAACCGACTTTCAAATCTTCGCCCATGATGTGCCGCTGCATGTCTTCGGGATGCACGCCTTGCTCGGGGTTCTTGTAATGCAGACAGCCCGCCGCGTGGATGTGATGATCGCCACTGAACCAGCCGCGCGCCGCCGGGTCAACCCAGCGCGTGACTTGGTAGTCAATCGTAGTGGATGGGCTCGTGAGATTTCTCGCGTCGGCTTTGACAATAACAGTCTTTGTCTCCGGCACGCTCTCCGGCCCGCGCGAACATTCCACGGTGTAACTTCCCTCCGGCAACGCAATCGTCTCGCCGTCGCCTCGATAGATTTGCGGTTGAAAGAAAAAATCTCCGCCGAGGCGTTTTGTCTGCATCGGATAAACCCGGCCAGACGCATCGCGAATGATGAAACACGCCACGGCTGGGCTGCCGGTCTCATCTCGCACGCGGAATTTAACGCGGCGCGTCGCTTCAACGTTGAACGTCAACTTGCCCTGTGCCCAATCCGTTCCCGGATCATCGAGCGAACTCACCTCGATCCAGTCCAGCGCGGATTC
>JAYUAV010000340.1:0-8106 GCA_043741175.1 Verrucomicrobiota bacterium | reverse complement strand
ATGGATAGTGGCACAGGCTTCCAGCCTGTGAGTTCCGAAAACGCAACGCACAGGCAAGATGCCTGTGCCACTAATGCCGCGTTCCGCGTGTTCACTCTCCTCGGCTTCCCAGTTCGAGCCTTCGGCAAGCTCACCGTCGCCGAGCAATGTGAATACGCGATACGAGGCGGAATCCATTTTTCCCGCGAGCGCCATGCCGATGCAGATGGGCAGGCCGTGGCCGAGCGCGCCGGTGTTCATCTCGATGCCGGGAATGTGCCGTGTGGGATGGCCGACAAAATGGGATTTGTAATGGCAGATGGTTTTTAATTCCGCTTCGGGAAAAAATCCACGATCCGCCAGCACCGCGTAAAGCGCCTCGACCGAATGCCCCTTGCTCTGGACGTAGCGGTCACGCGTGGGGCTGCCGAAAGTTTCCGGCGACACGTTGAGCACGCGATTGTAGAGCACGTTCAAGATGTCGAGGCAGGAAAGCCCACCGCCGGTGTGACCCGCACCCGCATCGTAAATCGCTTTGAGCGTTTGCGCGCGCAGGTGGACAGACTTCAGCGCGAGATCACGGTCGGATAAAACTACTTTTCCCATAATCATTCCTCAGGCTTCTCGTGGTGATGAACTTCCCAGCCGAAGTAATTCCCAAACGCCTCGGCGAGGATGTCCGCGCTGTGCGAAACGGTCATCACGACGTGATGCTCGAAACCTTCGCGGCAGACGTGGCGCATGAGCTTCTGCAATTTCGGCACGCGGGCCACGGCGCGGTTGCCGAAGGTGTCGAGCGGATCGTTCGTGAGTTCGCCTTCGCCGACGTAGGTGCGGATGCGGCCATCCGTGTCTGCGGTGGTGATGCGGCCAAACGTCAGCCGCCCGGCGGGCGTGCGACCATCGAGCGCGCCGTAAGTGTTTTCGAGGCCTATGATGCTGCCGAGGATCGGCGCGGTGGAGATCTTGATGTCGGGCAAGAAGGATTTTGCCCAGTTGCCGCAGTGGAACAGCACGCACTTATTGTCGTCGTCCGCGTAATTGTTGTTCCAGTCCACGAGTGCGGCGGGCGTGCCGCCGGCGAGTTGCATCGCATACATCGTGAGCACGCCAGTCACGTCCACTTCGCAGGCGCTGGGCATGAACTTCTCGCTCATCATGCTCATCAGCGTGCAGACGTTGCAGCCGTAATTCTCCTGCACGCTGGTCCAGCATTGGATGGCGGTGGCGTCGAGGTGATTGGCGTCCATCCAGTCGGTGAGCGTCACGCCCATCTTGGCCATTTGCAAAAGTTTCTCCTGCGGCACGCCGGGCGCGGGCGCGTAACCAGTGATTTCCGCGAGCTTGGCTTTCACGGCGGCGGCTTGGGCGTCAAGCTTGTTGGCTTTGCCGATGATTTCAGAAAGGTCAACGGTGGTGACGCTGATGCCGTGGCGTTCGAGAATCTTTTCCGAGTAACGCACCGTGTTAAATGCACCGGGCCGCGCTCCCACTGCCCCAAGCCGAACACCACGCACGCCATTCACCACGCGGCAGACGCCGAGGAATTTTTGCAAGTCCACCTCGAAACCCGCTGAAGTCGGATGCGAAACATGTTTGCTCGTCAGCGAGAACTTGATGCCAGCTTGGACAAGATTGTTCGCGACGGAAATTTTCCCACAGAACGCATCGCGACGGCGTGCGGGGGAAAGTTGCTTAAGGTCGTCAGGATAACCTTGGATCAAGACAGGCACGTTGAGCTTGGACATCTTGAGCGTATCGGCCACGCCTTTTTCGTCGCCGAAGTTCGGTAGCACGACGAGTACGCCGTCAATTTCCCCCGCGTGCTTGCGGAACAGCTCCGCGCACTTGCGCGCGTCGTTGTGCGTCTCGACGCCGCCGAGCTTGGAATCGTTTTCGCCAAGCTGGATAGCTTTGATGCCGAACTTGGTGAAGACCTTCGCCATGTCTGCGCGGGCTTCGGTGACGAGCTGGTCGGGGAAAAAATCGCGGTTGCCGTAAATGACGGCGAGGACAGGTTGTTTGAGATTGATATTCATGTGTTCGTGCCGGTGGTTGCCGGGATGAACAGAGGATGCAAAATCAAGGATGGCGAGTCATGCACAGAGTTCGACCGAAAACGTTTTGACATGGATTCCACCGATTAACACGGATTCAATCCGTGAGCGGACGCATCTAAATTTGCTTTAGGGGTTGGTGATTTCATTAACACCGTGGCTTTAGCCCGGTGGCAAAGCGCGTGAATCCTTGTGAGAACCGTTTTAACGGTTTCTCGCATCAATCCTCAAAGCCGTTGAAACGGCTGGAAGCTCCTCTCCACTCTTCTTACACCGGGCTAAAGCCACGGTGTTAATGAGACAACTAGATGCGTCTGCCTAGATTCAATCCGTGCCAATCTGTGAAATCCGTGTCTAAAACATTTAGCCGTTCACCCGCGCCGCATGTAATCCAACTTCCACGGCTTGCGATACTCAACGCTAACGAGTTTGTCCGCGTCTTTGTTGGCGACGACTTGCTCCTTCTCCGCGTCCCAAGTGATCTTGCTGCCGGTGCGGTAGGCGATGTTGCCGAGATGCGCGGCGGTGGAAACGTGATGACCGCGTTCGAGGTTAAGACGCGGTTGCTCGCGGGATTTTACGCAGTCCAGAAAGTTGCGGACGTGTGCGGGGCGAGGGTTGCCGCTGCTCTTGTGTTTCTCAGGATCGAGATTGGCTTTGCGCTTTTCAGGAATCACTTCCCAACCTGCGTCGTTCATGATGATCGTGCCTTCCGTGCCGTACCACGCCACGCCCCACGGATGATTGTTGATACCGACACCGAGTCCGGCCTTGTGTTCCCAGACGAGCATGTAACTCGGAAATTCGTAGGTGGTGATTTGCGAGTCGGGCGTTTCGGAGTTGTCGTCGAGAACGTATTTGCCGCCGCTAGAGACGATGGACTTGGGTGCTTCGTTTGGCGTGCCCATGAAAATCATATTGAGCAGGTGAACGCCCCAATCGGTCATGAGTCCACCAGCGTAATCCCAGAACCAGCGAAAGTTGAAGTGATAACGGTTCGGATTGAACGCGTGTTTCGGCGCAGGGCCGAGCCACATG
The DNA here is from genome assembly GCA_043741175.1 of Verrucomicrobiota bacterium. Classification (GTDB taxonomy): domain Bacteria; phylum Verrucomicrobiota; class Verrucomicrobiia; order Limisphaerales; family JADLHS01; genus JADLHS01. Next base: position 5,032 of record JAYUAV010000340.1, on the reverse strand, counting down.
TCGTAATCAATCCCCGCAGGCGGCGGGCAATCGGCGGGCTTGCCGACGCTGGGCAGCCAATCGAGATAAGCCCAGCCGCGCGCCATTGCGAGTTTGCCGAGCTTGCCGGATTTGACGAACTCCGCCGCTTCGATCATGTGCTGGCAACTGCGCCATTGCGAACCCATCTGCACGATGCGGCTGTGTCGCTGCGCGGCGGTCAACATCGCGCGACCTTCATCAATCGTCTTGGCGAGCGGTTTCTCCACATAGACATCTTTGCCCGCCTGGCACGCCATCACGGTCGGGATCGCGTGCCAATGATCCGGCGTGGCGATCAGCACGATGTCCACGTCTTTACGATCCAATACGCGACGGAAATCTTTCACGGTGTCCGGTCGCTTGCGTTCTTTCTTTTCGCAGATGGCAAGTCCCTTGGCGATGTTGGCCTCGTCGAGGTCGGCGATGACGACGCACTCCACTTCCGGGTTATCGAGAAAACATTCGAGGTCGCCCTGCCCCATGCCGCCACAACCGATGACGCCGAGGCGAACTTTGCTGTTCGGGCCGGGTTCGCCCGCGCGCACGGAGCGGATGAGTGGCCCGGCGAACGCCGCACTGCCTGCGAGCAAGGCGGTGTTACGAATAAATTGTCGGCGCGGGAGCAAACTCATTGGCGGTTTCATAAACCCATGACAAACCGGAATTGAACCTTGTTCAAGCGTGAAAACGCGTGACGCTCGACACAATGATGTTACGCTTTGCCACTAATGATGGACTCAGATGAAAAAGAAATTTTCCGCTACCTCCAGAGCAAGCCGGGGATGTTTGTTGCGCGGCAATTGATTTGTCGTCATGCCGGAGGGAAGATCCGATTTCAGGAATCGTCGGACTGGGCTAGACCCGTTCTGATGCGAATGAATGAACGCGGCATCGTGGAGACGGATCATTCCGGGGCGTATCGGTTGAAGCCCCTGCCGACGGAATTGGGCGCAGCACCTCAGTGGGTGTCTCCGCAGATCGCGGAGTTGTTATTGCGAAGTGGGAAGAAGATTCCGGGCGCAGGTCGTCAGGGCGATGACGACGAAGCTTACTACGACAGTCTGTGATCAGGAAACATTTTCATAAGGAAGCCAAGAATGGACGATCCTATTCCCGGTTTCTTGGTTTCCTTATTCAACCCGCTTCGGTCGCAGCCACAGTTTCCTCGAACTGAAATCAATCATTGCACCGTTGGCGATGAATTCTGCGCCTCCGAGGATGCCGCTCACGTCGTTAAGAAGTTTTCCGTCCGGGCCGAATCCCCACGGCTCAAGACTCAAGACTGCCAGACTCACGTCTTGAATTGTTTTTTCGCTCACGGCGAATTTCCGCACGGTTGCGATGTGAAAACTTTTCTTGTCGGCAGCAACCGCGCCGATGATTTGATTTGGCGAGGGCGACAGCCGCAGGTTGAACTCGTGCGCGATTTTCGCATCCAGACAACTCCATATCGCGCCAGAGTCCACGAGGAATTCTGCGTCGTGTCCGTTGAGGTTCGCGACAATGGTCATGGCTGGCGGAGAGCGGAGTTTCATTTCAGCGGAGACACGGCTGGAATCCGAGAGCAGTTTTTTGAGTGACGCTGCTTCATCAATCGTCGGCGCAGTGCGGCGCAAATAGAGTCGGCGGTTCGCGCAATCGAGGATGGCGTGATGCGCCAGCAGGAAATCGCAGCCGATCACAACGTCGAAGGACGCGGGTTCGCCAGCGATGCGGATGTCTTGTGTGACGACGGATTGATTGGTGAGCAAGACGCTGCCGAGTTCGAGACGATCAATGAGGTTGGATTGAGTGAGACGCGCGGCGGTGTTGGTGGAGATGGTGGTGAACGACCATCCGGTGTCCACAAGGCAACTGCGTTTGCGACCGTTGACGCGTGCGAAATGAAACAGGCGGTTCTCGTCCGTGCGCCGGAGTTCGACTTGTTCGTAGCCGAGTTTGAGGAGCGCGCGGGAAAAGTTGGCAGACTCGCCCGCTGCGAGTCTGCCCTCCAAACAAAGAGCCGCCGCAAGGACGCAGACGAAAGCGCGGATGCGAGCGGTGAGTTTCATTCCAAAGAAAAAGGCGCGGACTCATCGTCCGCGCCTGAAAGTTGGACAAGATTATTTTGTCTTGGTCTTCTCCGCCTTGTCCGCCTTGGGAGTGGCTTCAGCTTTGTCGGCCTTCACTTCGACGTCGAGGGCGATCATGCGATATGAGATCGTGACCTTGGAGCCGACCTTGAGATCGCCGGTAATCTTTGTGCCAGCGTCGCGGGCTACCTGTGATTTTTCGCCAGCTTTGTTTACCACTGTGATGGCGGTATCCGTGACTTCGAGCACTGGGCCGGTGACTTGATAGGATTTGGCCTGCGGCGCAGCGGTGGCTGACGTTGCGAGGAGGATGACGCCGCAGACGGCGGCGGCACAGAATGAGGAGAATGTTTTCATGTTTGGTTCGTATGGTTTGTTGTTTGGAACTGCGTGGTGATTTTATGACCGAGCTTCTGTTGAACGCAATATTCAATACGAGATGCGCAAATTGCCGCAGTGGCTGCACGGTTCTCGATTACTCATCCCAGACAGAAATTTCATCGAGCCGATTTGCGATAATAATTTTATAACAACCCCGCCTGCCTGTTGGTCGCGGCTTTCAACCCAAGTTTCTTGTAGCTCAACTCGGTGGCGATGCGGCCTTGGGACGTACGGCTCAGATAACCTTCCATGATGAGGTACGGTTCATAGACTTCCTCGATTGTGTCCGGCTCTTCACCCACGGCTACGGCGAGGGAATTCACCCCCACGGGGCCGCCCCCGAATTTCACGATGACGGCTTCGAGGATGCGCTTATCCATTTCATCGAGACCGTTCTGGTCAATCTCCAGCATGGCGAGCGCTTTGTCGGCAACTTCGGCGGTGATGCGGCCATCGTGACGGACTTGCGCGTAATCACGCACGCGACGAAGCAGATTGTTCGCGATGCGCGGTGTGCCGCGACTGCGCCGCGCGATCTCATGCGCGCCGGAGGGTTCGATTTCGACGTTGAGCAGGTTCGCCGAGCGCACGACGATTTTCTGCAAATCTTCCGCGCAATAATAATCCAGTCGCTCGCGCATCCCGAAGCGCGTGAGCAACGGCGCACTGAGCAAACCGCTGCGCGTCGTCGCACCGATGAGCGTGAAGCGCGGGAGATTCAGACGGACGCTGCGGGCGTTCGGGCCTTGATCAATGATGATGTCGAGTTTGAAATCCTCCATCGCAGGATAGAGATATTCCTCGATGGTCTTTTGCAGGCGATGGATTTCGTCAATGAAGAGAACGTCGCCTTCTTCGAGATTGGTCAACAAACCAGCGAGGTCGGCGGCTTTCTCTATGGTCGGGCCGCTGGTGGACTTGAGATTGCCGCCCATCGCCTTGGCGAGAATGTTGGCGATGGTGGTTTTGCCCAGCCCCGGCGGGCCGGAGAGCAGGATGTGGTCAAGCGATTCTTTACGCTGTTGCGCTGCGGTGATGGAGATTTCAAGCCGCTCCTTGACCTTGGGTTGACCGGTGAAATCAGAAAAGATGGAGGGGCGCAGCGTCAGTTCGAGCGCGGCGTCTGGTTTGTTGAGCGTGGAAACGGAACGGTCCGACATCGTGCGTCAGCATGGGCAAAGGAGAAAATTGCAGCAAGGTCAAAGGAGATCGAATGGGGCGGGATATTTTAACCACGGATGGACACGGATTAACACGGATGAAAAACATGACCGTGGTGCTGGGGAAAACTCCCCGAGCATTGAACACTAACTGTGAGTTGACTCAATGACTCGGTTATCCGTGTCCATCTGTGTCCATCCGTGGTTGAAACTTCCACTCAACCTCACGGCTTGGGCGTGAAGCCCATCTCCGCAACGACCTCCTGCCCACGCGTCGAAAGTGCGAACTGGATGAACTCCTTTGCAGCGGCGGACTCCTTGTTCTTGTTCGTGTAGAACCGCAGCGTCCTTGCGTAGGGATATTTGCCGCTGTGAACCGTCGCGGTGCTGGCCTCGATGCCGTCAACGCCCACAGCCTTCGCGCCAGAAGTGTTCGCCTTGTGGATGCTGGAGTAACCGATGCCGCCCGCGTCTTTGCCAACTGCTTCGACGATGCCCGCATAGCTCGTGAACAATTTGAAATGCGCCACGTAAGCATCGTTGTTCATCGCTGCTTCCTTGAAACCCAGATGCGTTCCAGAAATTGGATCGCGCGCATAGATATGAATTTCCGCATCCGCCCCGCCCACGTCTTTCCAATTGATGATTTTGCCAGTGAAGATGGCGTGAACCTGCTCTTTGGTGAGATTGGCGACTGCATTGCCCGCGTTCACCACTACGGCCACGCTGTAATAGCCGAGCAGATGCTCATTCATTTCAAGGCCACTCTCCGTTGCCAATTCTTTTTCTTGGTCAAGGACTGTGCGTGAAGCCGCAGCGATGTCGCATTGACCCGCCCGCAATGCGGCCATGCCGTAACCTGTGGCCTTAGTTTCCAGATCAAACATGGTGGCCGAGTGGGTTTTTTTGAATTCAACAGTCAGCTTTGGCGCGAGTTCTTCACCGATGGTGTTTGATCCTCGGATCACGATGGTGTTGGTCGGAGTGGGAGTTACCGTGCTGCCGCCAGACGAATCGCCAGATGGTTTGCCCGCAGGACAACCAAATAGCAGCACGCTGACACCGAGCAGGCAGGGCAACTTGATTGTGGAAAAAGCAGTGCGAACAGATGTGGAAGCGAGAGAATGTGTTTTCATAGCGATTGATTCGGGTGTGACGAGTTCCACTTTTAGTTCGCTCGCGCGGGATGGCAAGGTAAAACTTCAGCCTAAACTCTGTAGGGGCGGATCTCAAGATGCGCCCGGCGAGACGCGGGCGAATTAGGCAGCTATAACCTAATGCCTTTCGGAAATTCTGCGCGGTAGGAGCGCCGGTCTGCGACCGGCTTATGGGTTGGTGGAGGCGGGTGCTGCCACACTTCACAGAAACACTACACGGGCCGAAGGTTTCCAACCGCAA
>JAYUAV010000339.1:0-5723 GCA_043741175.1 Verrucomicrobiota bacterium | reverse complement strand
TTGTGAATAGTTTCGGCTTGAGCATCGCTCGCAAGCTGTGAAAACTCTCCTGTGCCGATCATTCAATTCAAAGGGAAAACCGCAGTCGAAAGTTATCACCGCGTTGTGCCGCATCACACGCTGGAGATTGACGGCAAACTTTCACCCGCCAAAAAACCCTCTCTCGACGGGAATCTCATCATTGAGGGCGACAATCTGATCGCGCTGAAAAGTCTGCTGCCGACGCACGCAGGAAAAATCAAGTGCATCTACATTGACCCACCTTACAACACCGGCAACGAGGGCTGGATTTACAACGACAACCTCACGCAGCCGCAGTTCAAGGAATGGATTGGCCAGGCCGTTGGCAAGGAGGGCGAGGACGCCTGCCGCCACGACAAATGGTGCTGCATGATGTATCCGCGCCTGCAACTGCTCAAGGAACTGCTCCGCGACGACGGCGCGATTTTCGTCTCCATTGACGACAACGAAGTGCATCACTTGCGGATGTTGATGGATGAGATTTTTGGTGGAGAAAACTTCATCGCTCAAATCGTTTGGGAAAAAGGACGCAAAAACGACGCGAAATTGTTTTCTGCCGGCCACGAATACATGGTGATTTATGCCCGCTCAATGGAAACGTTGCGGGCGAAGAAAACTGTCTGGCGTGAATCAAAGCCCGGCGCAAAAGAAATTTGGAAAACGTATTGCGAGCTTCGGAAAAAGCATGGCGGCGACAATGGCAAGATTCAGGAGGAATTGCGGGAATGGTATCGCAGTCTGCCAGATAAAAATCCGTCCAAAGCGCTCGCACGTTACAAGCATGTGGATGAGAACGGTCCATGGCGTGACCGCGATATTTCTTGGCCAGGCGGCGGCGGACCACGATACGATGTTATCCATCCCGAGAAAAAAAAGTCCTGCCGTGTTCCCGAAAGAGGCTGGGGCTTCGCAAGCAAAGAAAAAATGGCGGAACAAATCCGACTTGGTTTGGTTGTCTTCCGCGAGGACGAAACCGAACCGCCGTTTCGTAAGGCTCATCTCGTTCCTGTTGCCGATGAATTGGATGAAGAGGAAGATCCAAACGGTGAAGGCGAAGAAAATGTAGAAGTCGGAATGCAAGTGATGGGGACTTGTATTTACAAGCAATCACAAGTTGCGGTGAGACTCCTTCGCAATCTAATGGGTTCAAAGATTTTCTCGAATCCGAAAGATCATGAAATTATTGCGCGGATAATTCGCTATTGCACTGAATCTGACGATTGGATTTTAGACTCCTTCGCTGGCAGCGGCACAACAGCGCACGCAGTTTTAGAGTTGAACAAAGAAGACGGTGGCGACCGTAAATTCATTTTGGTTCAGCAGCCGTTCGACACGAAGGAAAACGAAACCGAGAAGTTCAACATCTGCGAGCAGATTACCGCCGAGCGCGTTCGCCGTGTGAGCAAAGGATATTCATTCAAGAACGGCGGCGGGAAAATCATCAAAGAGCCGGGCTTGGGCGGCGAGTTCGCCTACGTGCGCGTGGGCGAGAGGCTGATGGGGCAGTATCGGCAGTTCGGCGACAAGCTGCCGAGCTATGAGGATGTGGCGCGCTACGTTTATTTCACGGAGACGAGCCAGAATTTTGACGCGAAGAAGATGGACGAGGCCACCGGCAAAATCGGCGAGCATAAGAACACGAGTTATTACCTGCTCTACACGCCGGAGAAAACGGAAGCCCGGGCCATGGACATGGATTTCCTGAAAAACCTGAAGGACAAGAATCCGCACAAGGTCATTTACTGCGAGAAGGTCTGGGCGCATCGGGAAGATTTGGACCAGTTCGGCGATATTCGCCCGATGCTTGTGCCTTTTAACCTGAAATGAAGAATTCAACGCAAAGGCGCAAAGGCGCAAAGACGCAAGGAAGAGATTATCTTGTCTTCGCTTTGCGCCTTTGCGTCTTTGCGTTTAAAAAATCTGGCCGATGAAACTCAAGAAATACCAAGTCGAGCTGCTCAAGGGGATCAATGTTTATCTCTCGGCGCTGGCCAAGGAACAAGCGAGCAACAACAAGCACGCGGCCATGGATGCCTGGGAAAACGCGGAAGTTTCCGGCCGCCGCTATTTGGAACGGCGCAATGGTCTGGGCAAGGACATGCCAAGCTTTTGCCTGAAAGTTCCCACCGGCGGCGGCAAGACGCTGCTGGCGACGCAGGTTCTCGGCTTGATTTACAGCACGATTCTGGAAAAACGGAACGGCGCGGGTCTGGTCTTGTGGGTGGTGCCGAGCGACCAGATTTACAAGGACACGTTGAAGGCGTTGCGTGACCGGAATCATTTTTACCGCTTCTCGCTGGAACACGCGGTGAGCCGCCGCGTGGAGGTTTGGGAGAAGCACGAAATCAACCGGCTGACGCCGACGCAGTTAAACAGTTCGTTGAATGTGCTGATCATCAAGCTGGCAAGTGCGAACCGGGAAACCAAAGACCAGCTCAAGATGTTCCAGGACAGCGGTGGAAACATCGTGATGCACTTCCCGCCGGAGGATGATCTGGCGGCGCACCGGAAGCTGAAAGAAAAATTCCCGAATCTCAAAATGCTCGGAGACGAGGACAAGGTTGAAGACAACCTGGTCCGCACGTCGCTCGGCAATCTGCTGGCTATCCACGAACCGGCGGTAATTTTGGATGAAGGCCACAAGGCTTACAGCGAACTTGCGCGCAAGACCATTGAAAGTTTTAACGCCTCGGTCGTCATCGAGCTTTCTGCCACCCCGAGCAAGGAGTCGAACATCCTTTGCCGGGTGAGCGGCGAAGAATTGCTGAGGGAAGGCATGATTAAACTGCCCATCAACATCTGCAATTCCAACGAGGGCCGCTGGGAGAACTGCCTGAGTAAAGCCAAGCTGAAGCGCGAGGAACTGGGGAAGATTGCCGAAAAGTATTACGACAAAACACACCTGGAAATCCGCCCCATCGTTTTGATCCAAGTCGAGCGGACGGGCAAAGATCAGCGCGAGGATGGAAAGGTGATTCACAGCGAGCAGGTCAAAGAGTATTTGATGCAGCGGCTGGGCGTGAACGAGACGGAGATTGCCATCAAAACCTCGGACAAGGATGACATTGAGGGAATGGACCTGCTGGCCGAGGGCTGCCGCGTCAATTGGATCATCACGAAAGCAGCCTTGCAGGAAGGCTGGGATTGTCCCTTCGCTTACATTTTGGTTTCGTTGAACAACACCGGCAGCGCGCAAAGCATGACGCAGTTGATCGGACGGGTGCTCCGCCAGCCCTTCGCGGAAAAGACGGAGCACCCCGCACTAAACGAGAGTTACGTCTATTGCCTGCGCCAGCGCGCCGACACCATTGCCAAGGACGTGAAGACGGCGCTGGAAAAGGAGGGTTACGAGGACAGCGATGGCAGCGTGATGGATAAAAGCGGCGAAACGGGCGCGGCACCGAGACAGATTTCCTTTTTTAGAAGCGAATTCAAAAGTCTTTACCGTCCGTTCGAGGGCAAGATTTATCTGCCGCGCTTTTGCGTTCGCAAGGGGAAGGAATACGAAGGTTTGGATTATTTCTCGCATCTCATCAGCCAGGTGGATGTTGAAAAATTCAATTGCGATGAATTGAAATGGGATTTAAGCGATGAAATGGACAAGGCGAAAGATTTTTATTATCGCGCGTCCATTGGAGTCAGGTTGGATGCGGTGGGGGCAGAAGAAGGCGGCTATCACGAAGCCGATGACGTTGTAAAAGCGTGGCTGGTGGCGAGTCTGCCCTACGATTACTTCAGTTTCAAACAACTCCGACTCGTCGTTGAAAACTTTACGGCGCGGTTATGCGAATTGAATCCGGCTCTCAAGGGGCAGTTGGGTTTGGTGAAGTTCACGCTCCGCAACAAGTGCCGGGAGTTTATTGAAACGGAAACGGACCGGCTGGCGGAAGCGGCCTTTGACCGTTTGTTGGACAAAGACCAGTTGTGTTTTTATCTCGAATGTGTGGAATGTCGTTTTCAGATTCCTTCCAGCATCGAGATTCGGTCGGTCGGGAAATTGCGTCATGCCGATGATACGGACATCGCCAAATCATTGTTCGATTACGCGGAACGCGCGGGCTTCAACCAATATGAAGCGGACGTTGCGCTCGTGTTGGACAAGCACCCGGAAGTTCTGTGGTGGTATCAAAACAAAGTCGGCAGAGAGAGTTTCGCGATTCAAGGATTTCGGAAGAACCGGATTCATCCTGATTTCGTGGTGCAGAATGGCAAAGACAAAAAACCGATTGCGCGTGTGGTCGTTGTCGAAAGCAAAGGCAAGCACCTCGGCGGTAATCCTGATACCGAATACAAACGGAAAATCGCCGGGCATTTCGAGAAGATGGGAAAAAAGGTTTCATGGCAAAAACTTGGCGAAGGCTTCGACAAGCACGAGTTTCGATTTCAAATTTTGGACGAAGGACTTTACGACAGTTGGAAAGATGAGTTGAACAAGATGGTTTCTGCCTGATTACTTCGGCAGTCACCCGCGTTTGGCCTGAAACAGGCGCAAGCCGGGCTGCTGGCAGCCGTCGCACGGTTGCGGCGTCGTTGCGGTGGGCGTCGCTCGTGATTTCCTCAATGTTCACGGCCATTTCCTGACTGGTGCTTGCGCACGGCCACCATTCCGAGGCGATTTCCCGGATGTAGCTGGCGATTTCCTGACTGTGATCCCGATTTCCCGGCTGTCGGCGGCGCTTGCGCGAATGTAGCTACGGGTTGCGCGATTGTTGGCGGCGATTGCACGGTTGCGGATGGCGATTGATTGAAGGTGAATCTGGATTTCCCAGTTGCGCGTGGCGGCGGTAGGGTTACATCCCATAGCGAAGTCAGCCCGCGCCTCCGCAGCACTCGGACTGCTGGCGGGCCTGCAACGCATCATGCCCGCTTACGCTTTTGAAAACGCTGGCTTGAAAGCAAACCCCGTCGGAGATTCAGAGTCCAACGGGTTAGACCTTTTGATCCGGGAAGAAAAACTGCGGTTCGGCCAACGGCGCGGCACCGCCATCACCATCAACGCAACGGTTCCAGGTCCGCTCGTGCGCCGGGCGTGAGCTTCGCGGGCATCAAACCGGGAGAAACTTTCACCTACCGTTTTCCTGTCCGGCAAAACGGCACTTACTGGTATCACAGCCATTCCGGTGCACAGGAGCAGTCGGGTCACCGACCGCAGCTTCCTCGGCACGATGATTTTGACCGGCGTCCTCACAGCCGGAGTGTCGTTTGCTGTCTATCTCTACGGCTTGAAGACCGAAACCGAGGCACTTGCTCGCACACACGCTTTCACTGTGCTTGTCTTCGCTGAGTTGTTTCGCTCGTTCGGCTGCCGGAGCGAAACAAAGTTCGTCTGGCAAATCCCATTCTTTTCCAACGCCAGCCTCGCGCTGGTCGTCGTCCTATCGTCCGCACTCCAGGTCTGGAGCCATCACAACGAGACGCTGGGCCGTTTTTTGAAGACATCGATGATGTCCTTGTCGGACTGCATGATGCTGATGCTCATCTCAACCATTCCGCTGGCCGTCCTGGAATTGGTGAAGTGCGTCCGAAAGCTGCGTAGTAATCGCTCACCGAGCGCACTGTCCGCACGTTGAACACTTCGTACTCGTGATCCTCATCCTCAACCGTTTTGTGAGATAGAAATCGTTCGATGCCCGTGGAATGCGTTGCATCGGTCTATGGTGCAATTCTAGCGGAGCGGTCATGGTGAGCCGTCTGCGAGAAAG
>JAYUAV010000338.1:0-6939 GCA_043741175.1 Verrucomicrobiota bacterium | reverse complement strand
AGCGCGCCGCCGAGCGCGATCCAAAGATAAGTCGTGAATGTTTGCATGACAGATTTTGGAGTGCGGCGACTTGTCGCCGCTTTCTCCGGTTGGGCGACTTGTCGCCCAACCAGCCCCGCGTTCAGCGGGGCGCAGGGTCGCCAACAAATAGTCGCGATACCACGTTCGACGGCGACAAGTCGCCTGCTCAAAGCGATGACAAGTCATCGCACTCCAAAGCTTACGCCCCGAACTTATCGAACATCTTTGCGTTCGCCTGCATTAAGCGGATGAGAAACTTTGCCGGGAAAATTCCGAGCGATCCATTGTTCGCACCCGTTTCCGTAAAGCGATCCAACTTATCCGAACCGCTCACAGACGAGTTCAGCAACACGGGTTGCGGATGCCATGAATGTCCCTTCATCGCGCACGGCGTGGAGTGGTCGCCAGTGATGGCAATGACATCGGGACGTTTCTTGAACAGGATGGGCAACGCAGCATCGAAATCTTCAATGGCTTTCTTCTTCGCGGCAAAGTTGCCGTCCTCCCCTGCCTTGTCCGTGTACTTGTAATGGATGAAAAAGAAATCGTAGTTGTTGTACTCCGTCAGGTAGCGCTCGAATTGTTCCGCGATGCTCTGCGGACCTTCGATCTTCTTCATGCCGACAAGTTGCGCGAGACCTTTGTACATCGGATAAACCGCGAGGCAAGCTGGCTTGAGCTTGTAACGATCTTCAAACAGCGGAATCTCCGGTTGATGCGCGATGCCGCGCATGAGGAAGCCGTTCGCCGGTTTTTCCTTCGCAAGAATCGGCAATGCGAGTTTGTAAAATTCTGCGATCAATCCCGCCATCTTTTTCTGCTTCGCGTTCTTCGGATCACGCGGCTTCACTGTCGGCACGGCATAACCTTCGCGGTTCGGATCAGCATCCGTGAGCGGGCCTTCCAGACCTTTGCCACGGAATACGACCACGAAACGATGTTCCTTGCCGGGCTTGATGATGATTTGAGTGTCGCCAATTTTTTTGATCTTCGCAGACAACAACGCAACGAGCTTCTCGCAAGTCTCGGTCGGGATGCGACCCGCGCGACGATCTGTGACAATTCCCTTCGAGTCGAGCGTGGCGAAGTTCGCACGAGCGCAAACATCTCCAGCCTTCAACTCCACTCCAAGACCGAGCGCCTCGATGACACCGCGTCCGACCTGGAATTCCAACGGATCGTAACCGAACAAACCGAGATGTCCTGGACCACTGCCGGGCGTAATGCCGGGCGCGACAGGAATCATGCGACCTTGCGCGGAATTCTTGGAAAGCGCGTCGAGATTCGGAGTGAAGGCGGCTTCGAGCGGCGTGAGAAAGCTTTGTTCCTTCGTGGCAATATCGCCGAGACCGTCTAGGACGATCAACGCAAGTTTGGCGTTGGGTTTCAGTGTCAGTTCAGAATAGAGGGCATCGAGGCTCATGTTTTCGTTTTCAGTTCAAGTTCAATTTGCCACGCGCACATGGGCGCAAAGCAGCCCGTATGATGCGGACAACTCCGCCGTACCGTCAACGCGGATTTAAGGCAGGGTGGCACTGAGAGGAGCGCGCCGAGCATTGCTCGGCCTTTTGTTGTTGAGGCTCGCGCAATTGAGTGACACGCGCTCGGCGCGAGCGGAGCGCGGCGTTCACGCCGCTTCAATGTGCGAAAATGCAAGCGGGCTGGTCATTTTACGCGCTCCGTGCTTTTTGACGTTGAAGCGGGCTGAAGCCCGCGCTCCGTCACCGTATTGCACGAGCCTCATTAAAAATCGCCTCCGTGCCGAGCGATGCTCGGCGCTCCTCAAACTCCAAAGCTTGAATTTTTTCCGCGCTCGTGTGTCCTGTGCGCGTGCTGACGACGATCCGCCGCGCCGAATACTTTGAACTGATAGTCCTCTTCTTCATCCAGGGGATGGCCATGGCCATGTGGTTCGTCCCGTTGGGCGGCGTCCTTGATGCACACGGCCTGCATCACATCAAGCCCTACGCTTTCGCCGCATCCGCCGTCGCCGCCTTCGTATCACCGCTGATTTTCGGCGCGATGGCAGATCGCCACGCCGCTCCCGTCGTCGTGCTGCGTTGGCTCGCCATCGCCACCGCCGCGAGCATGGCGATGGCAACCACCGCCATCAAACTCGGCTGGAGCGCGGGCATCGTGCTGGCGTTCATTCAACTGCACGCGCTCTGCACATCGCCCACGTTCAGCATCGCCACCACCATCGTTTTCTCACGGCTGAAAAATTCCCAGAGCGAGTACGGACCCATCCGCTCAATGGCAACGTTCGGTTGGGTGGCGGGTTGCGGAACCGTCAGCCTGTTGAACGCGGACACTTCCCCGCTGGCCGGTTACGCCGGAGCAATCGTCTGGGTTGGCGTTGCGGCATTTACCTTTCTGTTGCCAAACGTGCCGCCGCCGGAGTCCAACCAGAAAACAACTTGGAAGCAACGCATGGGTTGGGACGCGCTCTCGCTGCTCAAGAACACCGACCATCGCGTCGTCTTCATCACCGCCATGTTGTTCAACGCCACCGTCGCAGCCATGTTCCCCTACACACCGCCGCACCTGCGCGAATTCGGATTCGTCCGCACCACAGCTTGGATGACACTCGGCCAGACCACGGAGATCATCGTCATGTTCACCCTCGCGGGAATGTTGACGCGCTGGAAAATCAAATGGGTCATCGCGCTCGGACTTGGCTTCACCGCTGTGCGCTATTTCCTGTGCGCCATGAACAGCAAACTCACACTGCTCGTGGGACTCACCCTGCACGGCGCGGGATTCACGCTCGTGTTGATCACCACGCAGATTTATCTCGAACAACGCATTGACCCTGCGTGGCGTGGACGCGCGCAATCCCTGCTGTCCGTGATGACCAGTGGCGCGGGAAATCTTCTTGGTTACCTTGGCAGCGGCTGGTGGTTCGCCGCCTGCACCACGAACGGCGTAACGCGTTGGACGATTTTTTGGGGCGGCATCGCCATCACGGTCACGATGGTGTTGGTCTATTTCCTCACGGCGTATCACGGGCGGGTTAAAAAGTGAGATGCGCCCCGTTTTGAATCCTGCAATGGAATTGCCTTTTCATTCAAAGCCGTTCAACGCAACCTCACGCCATAATGTCTGACAGTACACAACCCATTTCGAGCGGTGCAGAATCATCCGACGACAAGCCAGCGGCACGCGGCGGCACGCGCCGACGCGGACGCCGTGGCGGTCGTGGCCGCCGCAAAACTTTTCCCCCGCGCCCCGGCGAAGATGCGCCCGGTGCTGAAACGCAAGACCCGTCCGCGTCCGCCCCCACACCAGTTGAAACCGACGACGCTCCAGCAACCACTGCGATTGATGAGGGTGCAACCCAGCCCACGCCACAGCCCGCGCCCGCAGAACGCACCGAGCGTCCGCCGCGCCCCGAACGTCCCGCGTCCGAACCGCTCCCGCCGCGCCGTCCACCCCGCCCGCTTGTCGAACGCGTCCAACGTCTGACCGAGCGCGTTGCGCGCGTCGAGCCTGAGCATCGCGTGTCAGCCATTCATCAGGCGATTGATGAAGTGATGGCCGTTGTTGACGTTCTCAAACGCGCCGTGGATCAGATGGAAGAAGTCTTGGAACTCGTCGAAGTGGCCGAGCGCCAAAAGCTCGCTGACGAACGCGAGATCGAAAACCTCCGCCGCGCACTGCGCCAGTTTAGTGATCGCTCACCCGACCGTCCTCGTGATCAACAACGCGATCAACGCGAACAGCGGGGTAGTCGCGAACAGCGAGATCAACGCGCCCCCCGCGCACCACGCCCGCCCGAATCCCGCGAGCAACGCGAACGCCGTGAATCCCAGGACACGCCCGATCCGCGCGGCGCCAAAGATTTCCGCGAGCCGCATCCAGAACCGGACACCTCCGCGTCTTCTGAACCCGCCCGCAACGAAGATGAACCGCAGCAGGGAAGTTGAGAAACGCAACTGCACGTCAGTATGACTGAAAGTGCCGGGGCGGATGTTCAAGCTTTAGCGTGACGGACTCGCGCAAGCGATCTGAAAGCTGTTTACTTCAACCACCATGTGATCACCGGTGCGATGGCGAGCGCGGGGAGATAATCCGCCAGTTGCACGCGGCGTATCTCGAAGATCACCACGCCCACGGTGCAGATCACAAGCCCGCCCACGGCATTGACCGACTCCAGCAACTGATGCGAGCGCAGGAACGGTTCAGCCCAGATGTGCGTCACCATCGTGATCGTGCCGAACAGCGCATAGACCGGCAGTGCGGAAAAGATCGCGCCGCCGCCGAACAACATCACGAATCCCATCATCGCCAGCCCGTCCATCAAACCTTTCACGATCATCGGATGATAGAACCGCACGTTGCCGCCGTCAGCGGGCAGCGCGTCGTGGATCGCGCCAAGAATGCCCAGCGGCGCGGCGCAGAAAAGAATCGCGCAGGTGTTCATGCCGTTGCTGAAGCGTTGCGGATCGTTGGAGCGATTGGATTCGATGAGTTTCTTCGCGTGTTGACCGAGCTGGTTGGAGAGCTTTTGCAGACGCAGCAGTTTCCCGATGAGATTGCCCACGATGATGGCGATGCACGCGATGAGAAGTTGCTTCATCACCTGGCCGAAACTTCCCCCGACGCTCAACCATGTGAGGCGCAGTCCGAAATAAACCGTGAGCACGCCGAGCAACACTTTGAAGAACGCCTGCGTCTGCGCGGTCAACGGCTTGGGCCGCACCAGACCAACGATGCCGCCGATGATGATGCCAGCCGCGTTGAGGATGGCGCCGAGTGTTGCTTCAATCACGCGCAGACTGAACCATTTTGGCGCACGCCAGAGAAGCGAAAAGTTCAGTTGAAACGGGGCTATGATAAACACGCAGTGAACGCGGAGAACCGCGGCGTTCACGCCGCTTGACCGTCCGCAAGGTCTTGGGCAGGCGAACGCCACCGACGAGAAGGAAGTTGAAGCGACCTGAAGTTCGCGCTCCTCCGCGCCTCTTTGCGTTCTCTGCGTCTCGGCGTTTATCTGGTTTTGTTCAGCCTACTGCCACAAAGATGTTATGGTCGCGCCGCCTTTTGCTTTGACAACCTCCTGCTCTCCTTGTGGCATGTGCGGCAACAAATCTACTTTCACGCACATGAAGAAATACAACGTCGGCATCATCGGTTACGGCTGGGTCGCCACCGCGCACATTCCCGCCATCAACGCATCGCCGCTCGCGCAAGTCACCGCCATCTATTCCTCGCGCCCGTTGGATTCCGGCGAGTTGAGCACCAAACACGGCGGCCACATCACCGCTTACGACGACCTGGATAAGATGCTCGCCGATCCCGACATCCACGTCGTCTCGATCTGCAGCTACCCGTATCAACACAAGGCGCAACTCCTCAAAGCCGCCCGCGCCGGGAAGCACATCATCATCGAGAAACCGCTTTGCCTGAATCTGAAAGACCTTCGCGAGATGGAAGCCGCCATCAAGAAGGCCAAGGTAAAAACCTGCGTCTGCTTCGAGTGCCGTTACTCCAGTCAATTCCTCGCCACCAAAGCCGCGATTGATCAAGGCCTGCTCGGCACGTTGCACTACGGCGAAGTGGATTATTATCACGGCATCGGGCCGTGGTACGGGCAATTCCGCTGGAACACCCGCAAAGACGCCGGCGGCAGCGCCCTGCTCACCGCCGGTTGCCACGCGCTCGACGCCCTCCTGCTCTGCATGGGCAGCGACGTCGCCGAAGTCACGAGCTATGACACCAAATCGAAGAGCAAAATCTTTGCGCCCTACGAATACAACACCAGCAGCGTGACGCTCCTGAAGTTCAAGAACGGCAGCATCGGCAAATGCGCCGCCATCGTGGATTGTCTCCAGCCGTATTATTTCCACACGCACCTCGTCGGCAGCGAAGGCAGCCTGCTCGACAACAAATTCCACTCGCAAAAACTCAAGACGAACAAACACAAGTGGAGCGAACTCTCCATGAAGATGCTGGATTCCGGCGACGTGTCAGACCATCCCTACACCACGCAATTCGAAGCGTTCTTCACCGCGCTGGCCGCTGGCAAAGAAATGCCCCTCACCAGCTTCGCCGACGCCGCAAGCACCCACGAAATCATGTTCGCCGCCGACAAGTCAGCGACGACGGGGAAGACGGTGAAGGTTTGAACCAGCATAGAGGAGTGCGCCCGTCCCCGGCGCAGCAACGCACGTGCGCAAGAAGGCTTGGGAAAGTTCGTGAGTCTGCCGTCCGCTCCACCTTGCTTTGGCTTGGGACGGCCACACTCCACTCCGGGGATCACTTCCGCTTCCGCACCAGCAGCAACACTCCAAACCCCAGCAGACCGGCCACACTCGGCTCGGGGACGATGGCGACACGAAAACCCACACCGAAGCTCTCAAGTGCCGGGACGTTTCCGTCCCGATCTGCCGAGTGCAGGTTGCTCACGAGATTGTCCCACGACCCACCACGCAACCCGCGTGCCGCACCAATTACAGCGTCGTTCCACTCATCTACATTTCCGCCTTGATCAAAAGTCCCGTAAAAACTGTTGGCCAAACTGAACGCCCCCGCGTCAGTTTGCCCGTTGCCACTAGGGAAACTTAGCGAGTTGTTCACGGCATACCCACCGTTGAATCCGTTAGCAACACCGTCGTCCAGATGAAAGTTTCCGCTGTTTGGGTCACTGGTGCTGCCATTCCGGCTGTTGGGCATCGCATTATTAGCGGTCGGATACAGCCAGTAATTATCGCCATCCCCGCCCTGTGCGGCTGGCTGATGATACGCAGCCTTATACCACTCATTCTCGCTCGGCAACCCATACACCCAGCCCGTGTTTCTCGCGACCAGCCCGGCATTGCCAGTCAACGTGTACGCCCCTGTCTCCGTTGTGCCCGCCACCTGTAACCCCACAGGCTGCCCATTACCCAGCCAGTTCACGAACCGCGCCGAATCATA
>JAYUAV010000337.1:0-2758 GCA_043741175.1 Verrucomicrobiota bacterium | reverse complement strand
GCCATTCCTGAAATTTCTCAGCAAGCTGCGCCCGCATCCACCGAAGCTCTCGCCGCCGCGCCCGTTGTCATTCCTGAAAAACTACGCATCTCGCAACCGCTCAGTGAAGTCATCCGTCTCGCGCGGTCCGGCGTGGATGAAGGCGTGATCCTCACTTACGTCACGAACTCTTCGGCGATGTTCACACTCGGTGCTGAGGAAATTGTTTATCTCAATGATCTCGGCATCAACAGTAGTGTCATCACTGCGATGATGCAGCGCGATCAAAGTTTGAAAGTCGCTTCCGCCGCTCGTGTGCAACCCATCGCCGTCGCGCCGACGTATGTGAACCCACCGCAACCTGTCGTCGTGCGGGAATCTCAACCGGCGTACGACACGGAGAATTATTTCAGCGACTCTCTCTCTCCATACGGAACGTGGATCGAAGTGGAAGGCTATGGTCGTTGCTGGCGACCGACGGTGGCGATTTCGAGTCCGACGTGGCGGCCTTACGTGGATCGTGGACATTGGGTTCACACGGATGCCGGTTGGTATTGGATGTCAGATTACTCGTGGGGATCGGTGGCGTTCCACTACGGGCGTTGGTTCAGTCATCCGCGCATGGGTTGGTGCTGGTGGCCGGACAATGTCTGGGGGCCGTCGTGGGTTTCATGGCGTTACGACAGCGACAATTGCGGATGGGCTCCGTTGCCGCCGCTCAGTTATTACCGACATGGTTCTGGTTTCACTTATCGTGATCGCAATGTCGGGTTCAGTTTTGATTTCGGCATCGGCGTGGACTCGTTCACGTTCGTGCAATGGGGAAGATTCTGCGATCCGCGTCCGTATCAACATTGCCTCCCGCGCAATCGCGTGAACACCGTCTATAACCAAACTACGATCATCAACAATTACGGTGACGGCAATAACAACACCGTAATCAATCGCGGCATCTCCACGGATCGCGTCCGTGAACATTCGCGCGGTGAAGTCCGCACCGTGAGCATCCGCGACGAACGCCCGAACAAAGGCGAAGTCCGCAGTGAACGTTTTGAAAGCGGCGGACGCACGCTCGTCGTGCCGCGCCCGATCCTGCCGCCGTTGCCGCCGCTACCGGGCATTGGGAAGATTGGCAATCCATTTGAAAAAAGTAATGCGCGTGTTTATTCCACCACGCCCGTCGTGAACACGACGACTGTTCAACCCGCGCCAACCAGCCCGCGTGAAGAACATCGCGAAAGCAAATCCGGTCGCGAACGTGCGGTGACAGCACCCCTCACGATCAATCAGCCCGTTGTCGTTGCGCCTGTCACGGCTCCGCTACTCGACAACGCTCGTCCGGGACGCAGCGAGCGCGAGCCGAGGGTTGAAACCAAATCTTCCCAACGCACTCGCTCCACGCAGATCGTTACTCCCACGCCCTCTGTAATAACGCCACCGTCCACACCCGCGCGCGCTGCCACGCCAATTTTCTCCAAGCCGATCATCGTAGAAACCGTCACGCACGCGCCGTCACGCCCTGTCGTCACGCCGTCGCAAAATTCCACAACCGTGATCGGCGATGGCCGCAACCGTTCTGGCAATCGCGATTACTCCGTGTGGAACACGCCAAAGGAACAGCCCGCACCGACGCCACAGCCGCTACCAACTGCGAGCGCGCCACAGTTCACTCGCGGACCGGCTCGCAATCAGAATGACAATGACAGCACGCCGCAGATTCGGAACGAACAACCATCACACCCTTCGCCTTCCGAGAACCGGCCATCAAATAATTCACGCATTGAGCAGAAAATGGAACGCGAGAACCGCGCCATCTTCAACGAACGCCAATCCCGCAGCCGCTCCGAAGAGCGCAGCTTCGCGCCCGCGATCTCGACGCCCGCGCCCGCGCCGCGCCAAGCAGCACCCGTTTTCACACCGCCGTCTGCGCCGGTGTCGCGTCCATCTGCACCGGCCTACGCGCCGCCACCCGCCGCGCCGCGCGTGGAATCGCAACCCGCGCCGTCTCGCCCAGAACCTTCACGCTCTGAACCGCGTTCCGAGTCGCGTTCGGAATCCAAGTCGGATTCAAATCGCCCCAAGCGAGATCGGTAAGTGTGTGCTAACATCGTCGCGTTCATGAAATCAAAGTTGTTCACGTTGGTTGTCGCCTCGTTGTTGTTGCTGCAAATGGCGCCGACATTCGCCGCCACCACGAATGTTTATTCCACCCAGTTTGAAGCCACGCAGAGTTACAACATCAACTTGGACCTCGTAGGTCAGGCGGGCTGGCTCGGATCGGGCACGGGCGGCAATGGGCTTCTTACGAACGCCATTCCCGGACAGGGACAGCAGGCCTACATCGGATTCGACGCGCCGAATCCCGCAGACGACAGCCTAGTGATCTGGAAGCCGATTGATTTCAACGCCGTCGCCGCCGGTTATCCAGTGGTCAAGTTTTCCATGCAGATGAAGATCACCGATTCCACCACCAGCCGTTACGATATTTTTCGGTGGAGCATTTACAACACGCAAGGCAACCGCCTTTTCTCGCTGGATTTCGACAATGACTTTCTCGACATCGGCTATCTGCTCGATGGCACGAACCAGGTTGTTTTCACCACGAACAAGTTCGTGAACACCGCGACCTACACGCTGACCGTCACGATGAACTTTGCCTCCAATCGCTGGAGCGCGTCGTTCAACAACGCGCTCATCGCCACGAACAAAGCGATCACCACTACGAACGCACCGCTCAATCTCGGTGACGTGGACGCCGTGTGGCTCGTGAACCAAATCA
>JAYUAV010000336.1:0-2832 GCA_043741175.1 Verrucomicrobiota bacterium | reverse complement strand
TGGAAAACGCGGTTGTTCGCGCGCACCGCTTTCACGAGCCGCTTGCCTTCGTCAATGCACAGTGTCAGCGGCTTCTCCGAATAAACATCCTTGCCGGTCTTGACCGCGAGCAAGTTCACGAGCGTGTGCCAATGGTCAGGCGTGCCGGTGATGATGATGTGAACGTCGTCACGTTCCATCACCTTGCGAAAGTCGGTATAGACCGCTGGCGTCTTGTCGCCGGACTTGAACTGTTCCGCCGCCGAATCCGCGCGCGACTTATCTACGTCGCAGACCGCGATGACTTCGCCGAAGCGGCGGGCGGCATTGCAATCGCCGCGCCCTTGTCCGCCGCAGCCGACGAGCGCGATGCCGGGTTTGTCATTCGCGCCGAGCGGCTTGGTGGTCGCGGCCTGCGCGCGATCTTGTTCCAGGAACCAGCCCGGCACGCCGGTGGCGGCCGTGATGGCGGCAGTGGTTTTAAGGAAGCGCCGGCGATTGATCTGAAAGAGATTTAGATTCATGGCAAAACATTTTGGAGCGGTAATTTCATCAGCGTTGTCCGCCCCGCTGCCGCTGCAACGAACAACTTTGGCCCCGTTCACTTTGGATCATCGCTGACACTTCGCGTCGCCAGCCTGCGGACGGGTCGGCTCCGCATTGCTTGGATCACAAACAGAAACTAACAGGAAGCCGGACAACCGCACATACCTCAATAGAGGTATGCAAGGCGTGATTAAACCGGAGACATGCGATTGAAACAGGAGCGAACAAACGCAAAGACGCTGAGAACGCGGAGAGGCGCAGAGAATTCCTGTTCGGGATACGATCACCGAACGGTGTGTTGTCAGCCGTCAGTTCATCTCTGCGTTTCTCCCACGGATTATCAATCGCATTTGCTCGGTTAAGAGTTCTCTTCATCGTTCCGGCTTAGTCTGCCGTTCCTGGACAAGTCCCACGTCAATGAAGGACGCTTGCTTGCCTCGGCGGCAATGCACGGCCAGTTGATTCATGCCAGCGTGGAGCGTCTTGGCGGCTTCGGGCGTGATGTCGAACTCGTCGTAATCCGCGCCGCTTCCGTTCAATTTCGCCGCCAGCACGCCGTTGAGAAACACCTCGGTTTCCTGACCGTGAAACATTTTGAGCGAAGGAAAATGTAATTTGCCATCGGGCAAAACCACCGCTCGCCGCAGCCAGATGTCGTCGCTCTCCCACAGAGTTCGCACGGTGACATTGGTGAAACTCGCTGCTCCAAAACCAGCCGCACCCACGCGCCATGCGGCATCATCGAATGAAGTTCCGGCCCAGTCGCCAGCGGGTTGCTCCGTGGTGTAACGCCACGAAACCGGCTCGTGCTGGGCCGTGGGCGCGACGATGTCGAAGATGATTGGCGGCGCGAACACGCCGTGATGCGCGTCGGCGATCTGCTTCGCGTCCACCTTCAATCGCCTGCGATCATACGTAAATAACCCGTTGGCCTCGGTCTCGACATCGGTCAGTTGCGTATAGACTGCGGCGCAAAGTCCTTGGTCTTTGAGCCGCCAAACTTCGCGCCAGAGTTCCACATACTTGCGCGTCAACGAACGCTCGCCCGTCACGCCGCGATAACCCCATGAGCTTTCCACCCAGGTGTGATTCGGCGTCGGCAAACCAAGCCCGCCAAATTCGCCGAGCACGGCGGCGCGCGCGGCTTCGGATTCCGGGCAGACGGGTCCGGGATAACTGTGTGCGTCGCTCACGTCGCCCGTCTTGCGATCCACCCAGCCGCTCGCACCGTTCACGAGGCGCGAGGGATCAAGCTCCTTGACCCATGCGGTCAGGCGGGCGGTGTCGTATTGCCCCCAGCCTTCGTTGAAGACCACCCATTGGATGATGGAAGGATTGTTTTGGTGTTGTTCGACGAGCGCGCGAAGTTCTGTTTCAAATTGCGGCGCGAACGCGGTCGGTTCGCCGTCGTGTTCCGCGTTGCCGCCTTTACCGCCACCGCCGGAGGGCATGTCCTGCCAGACGAGCAAGCCGAGTTTGTCGCACCAATAATACCAGCGTGCTGGCTCAATCTTGACATGCTTGCGAGTCATGTTGAAGCCGAGCCGCTTTGTTTCTTCAATGTCCCAACGTAACGCCTCGTCCGTCGGCGCGGTGTAGATGCCGTCGGGCCAGAAGCCTTGATCGAGCGGGCCAGCTTGAAACATCGGCTTGCCGTTCAGCAACATCGTCGTGAAACCTTTCGCGTCTTTGCCGAGCGCAATTTTTCTCATCCCGAAATAACTGGTGACGTCATCGCCGCCCATCCGCACTTTCAAGTTATAGAGGAACGGATTTTCCGGCGTCCAGAGGCGCGCGTTCGGGATTGTAAGTTTCAACTCCACGCCGGGTTTCCCGCTGATGCGCGCGACTTCCTTGCGGCCGTCGAACGCGATGATTTCAACATTCGGTGCGGGCGACGCGCCGCCGGCATTGACGGTGATCCGCAAACATCCTGCATCCACGTCCGGAATCAGCTTCAAGTCCCGGATGGAAGCGGCGGCCACCGTTTCGAGCCACACCGTTTGCCAGATGCCCGAGCAAGGCGTGTAGGCGATGCCGCCGGGCTTGGCGATCTTGTTGAAGTTCTGTTTGCCGAGTGCCTGTCCCGCGCCGGTCGCGTCGAACACCGCCACGACCAGTTCATTTTCAGTGCCGGACTTCAGCGCATCCGTGATGTCGAACGTGAACGCATCGAAACCGCCGCGATGCTCGCCGACAGATTGTCCGTTGATGAAAACTTTCGCCTCCCAATCCACCGCGCCAAAGTGCAGCAGCAATCGTTTGCCGTCCGCGAGTTTGGGTGACGTGAACGTGCGGCGATACCAG
>JAYUAV010000335.1:0-2563 GCA_043741175.1 Verrucomicrobiota bacterium | reverse complement strand
CGCTGGCTACCTGAAGCCATGCGATTGCCGTGGATGAACTACCTGCTCGTCAACGCGCCGGACGATTATTACGGCGGCTTCTCGTGGTTCGACATCTACGGCGAGATCATACCGGGAGTACATCGCAGTCGTGTGGCATTGTTTGAATTGCTCGACGCTCAACGCGCCAAAGGTTTTCCGACAGAACAGACCACGCTCGGCGGATTCTCCCAAGGTTGTCTCATGACGATGGACGTGGGGCTGCATTATCCGCATCGCTTCGCGGGTTTGGTCGGCATCAGTGGCTGGGTGTGTGACGCGGAAGCTGTTCTGAAATCACTTTCGCCCATCGCCAAACAACAACGCTTCCTCGTCACACACGGCACGCATGATCCTGTTGTGCCGTTCGAGCGAACGCGGCAACAAGTCGAGTGGTGCAAGGGTGCGGGACTGAACATCGAGTGGCATGAGTTTGCCAAGCCGCACACGATCGCAGGCGAGGAAGAGATGCGCGTCATCAGGAAGTTCGTGAGCGCTGGACGCCTGTGATCAGCTTTGAATTCTCCCCTCTTGCAATCGTATGTCTCCGGTTTATTCTTCACGCATGACTTGGCTGGACGTTTGCAAAGATAAAAACCTCCAAGACCTGCCTTACAAAATTGAACTCAACAAGGCGGGCAAAATCATTATGAGTCCGACTCGAAACAGACATGGCTTTTACTCCAGCAAGATCGCCCGACTTCTTTCTGAGTTAATGGGCAACGGTGAAAGTTTTGTGGAGCTTGCCGTGGACACAAGCGATTCAACAAAAGTGGCCGATGTTGCCTGGGCTTCTCCCAAGACGTTCGAGATCATCAGTGACGAAATCAGTTGCTCCATTGCTCCCGAAATCTGTGTGGAGGTGCGTTCGCCATTCAACCCGGATTCGGAAATGGACGAGAAAAGCGCGCTTTATCTGGCGGCTGGTGCGAAGGAATTCTGGCTGTGCGACGAAAGCGGGCACATGACTTTCTTCAACACCAAAGGGCAAATCAAACGCTCCAAGCTTTGCCGGAAGTTTCCCGCCAAGCTCTGACCGCCTTTTCTACTGCTGCTAAAGCTTTGACCCTTCGCCCCGCTTCCCGTAGCGTTCCAGCCAATTATGTTTGCTTGGTTCAAAAGAATTTTCGGCACTAAGAACGACCGCGAAGTTAAGAAGCTCCGCCCGCTGGTCGTGCGTATCAACGAGATCGAGGCTGGCTTGCAGTCGCTCTCTGACGATGACTTGCGTAAGAAAACCGCCGATTGGAAGGCGGAGTTTTCCACCATCGAGGACAAAGAACAACTCGCTGCCAAGCTCAACGAGATTTTGCCGGAGGCGTTCGCGGTGGTGAAGAACGCGTGCCGTCGCTTGTGCGGCACTGACGTGAGCGTGCGGAATCATCCGCTCCGTTGGGAGATGGTTCCGTTTGACGTGCAGCTCATCGGCGGTATCGCTCTGCACACCGGGAAAATTTCCGAAATGGCCACGGGCGAAGGCAAGACTCTCGTCGCGACTGCGCCGGTTTATCTGAATGCGCTCACGGGTCGCGGCGTGCATGTCGTGACGGTGAACGATTATCTCGCGTCGCGCGACGGCGAGTGGATGGGCGCGGTCTATAAATTTCTCGGACTGACGGTCGGCTGCATCCTACACGATCAACCGCCACAAGTTCGCCGCGAGCAATACGCTTGCGACATCACCTATGGAACGAACGCGGAGTTTGGTTTCGATTATCTGCGTGACAACGGCATGGCCACGCGCAAGGAGGAGCAAGTCCAGCGCGGGCATTACTTCGCTATCGTGGACGAAGTGGACTCAATCTTGATTGATGAAGCGCGCACGCCGCTCATCATCAGCGGCCCGGCGGTGCGGACGTTTGACGAGCAATACGCGCAGTGGAAACCGCTCGTGGACTCCATCGTTCGCGCGCAGGAACGGCTTTGCGCCCGGTATCTTTCCGAAGCGACAGACCTGCTGAAGAAGTTAAATCCCACCGACGGTTCAAATCCTCAAAACCTTGACGCGCTCAAAAAGGAAATCGGCCTGCTGCTCTTCCGCGTGAAGACCGGGCAACCGAAGTCTGAGGCGTTGATGAAAGTCTTGGAAGAGCCAGCCAACTTGAAACTGATGAACGATGCCGAGCTGTCGTTGCATCTGGATCAGAAGAAGGTGGAGCTTTACGCCGAGAAAGAACAGTTGCTCTACGCGATTGATGAAAAGAGTCACGAAGCTGATCTGACAGAGAAGGGTCGCACGTTTCTTTCGCCGAAAGACCCGGATGCGTTCGTGTTGCCGGACTTGAACACGGCGATGCACGACATTGATGTCGGCCCGGAGACGGATGCCAAGAAGCGGTTGGAAGCGAAGACGAAGTTGCAGGGCGAGTTTGAGACGAAGGCGCAGAAGATTCATTCCATTGCGCAGTTGCTCAAAGCCTACTCGCTCTACACGAAAGACGTGGAATACGTCGTCCAGGAAAACAAGGTCATCATCGTGGACACGAACACGGGGCGTTTGATGTCGGGCCGCCGCTGGAGCGATGGCTTGCACCAAGCCGTCGAA